>JAXIPJ010000442.1:0-14360 GCA_045402985.1 Anaerolineales bacterium | reverse complement strand
AGAGTTCCCTGGCAGCACTGCATCGGACCTGGTGAAGGCCATCCGAAATGGCACCACGGCCATCCATAAAAAGAAGGAATGGAACTCAATCCGAATTCTAGGAAGCTGGGCCGCCAATTATGTGGGCAGCGCCTTCACCAGATGGTCAGTGGCAGCTAGATAATATAGAGGACAAAATGGAAACGATTATTCTTGGTTTGATGATTTTTAGTTTTATCATTGTTATCGCAATCGACTCAACACAAAAACGCCGCAGGTTCCCGACCCGGGGCAAATAAGCCAATGAGCAAACATATTCTCGTCACGAACGATGACGGCGTACTTGCGCCGGGCCTGCTTGCTCTTGTGTTGGAGATGCGAAAACTAGGCAAGGTCAGTATTCTTGCGCCAGACCGCAACTGGTCCGGTGGCGGACACGTCAAGACCCTTGACCGTGCATTACGCGTCAAGGAAGTGCGCCTGGCAGATGGGACCCAGGCATTTGCCAGCGATGGCGCACCTTCCGATTGCGTGGCGCTCGCCACACTTGGCTATTTCAAGGAGCCGATCGATCTGGTTGTCTCCGGGATCAATGCAGGTGCAAACCTTGGGCATGATGTCACATATTCCGGAACGGTCACCGCGGCAATGGAAGCTGTCATCGCGGGCGTGCCTGGCATTGCGGTCTCCCTTGAAACTGTGGAAGGATATATTGGCGATATTGATTATGCCCCTGCAGCACAGATTGCTGGAAAAATAATTCAACAAGTCATTGAGAACGGTCTTGCTCACGAAGTGCTGCTCAATGTGAATGTACCGCTTCTCTCTGAAGAAAAGATTCGCGGCATCAAGATTACCCGGCAGGGCCTGCGCGTCTATCATAGCCGGCTGGATGAAAGAACGGATCCGCGCGGCCGGCCTTATTACTGGATCGGCGGCGACGCACCCACTGGCGTCCCCGAACGCGGCACAGATGTCGGCGCGCTCGCCGAAGGATTTGTCTCCGTCTCACCTTTGCAACTGGACCTCACTGGCTATCGAACATTGACTGACTTGAACACCTGGCAGTGGGAGGCGGGGTCAGACGGATATTCTGCACCACAAATACCACAAATGATCTTTTCTGATCAATCTTTGGAATTGAAAACAAACGTATAAAACCGGAGGTTCAAATGTTACAAACTTGTTTTGGTGTCTACCTTGTGCTTGCCCTGTTTACCTTTCTTATTTTCTGGGGAACCTTTATGGAAGCCCAGCAACATGACGGAGATGGGCAGGAAGGGGCCTGATCTTTACCGGGCCTCGCCCGAAAGTCTCTTAACCACAGAGCCTTGAGAAGGATTCAGTGTTTGCATGGCTAAGAGAGACCAAATATAAGATCGGAGTTCCATTTATAAATAGGGATTTGCGTTGCTCCCCAACCGGTTTTCTGGACTGGTCAACAGTAACGTTCCACAGTTTCTCTCCTCCTTTGTGGCCCCAATAGGCCGTTGCCCGCCTCTGGTGAGAGGCGGGCAATTAATTTTAGAAATATCACACAATTCCCACTGAGTAAAACCAAATCAAACAAAGCCGCGAATTTTTAATCAATTCGTGAAAATTCGTTGCAAAGGATGTCCATCTATCTTTAACGAGACGTTAACCTGTTCTTCTCTTGACCTTAAACACCAGTTGATAAGATGTCAATGTAATATATTCTAAGGAGAAAAAAAGAAATGACCAAATCAGTTCGTACGCTTATGTTCGTGTTCGTTGTAATGAGTTTCATACTAGCTGCCTGCGGTGCGCAGGCCACTGAGGCACCAGTTGTTCAACCAACTGCCGCTCCTGCAGAGCCAACTACTGCCGCCACCGAGCCACCCACTGAAGCCCCAGTCGAAGATCCAATGGCAATGTATGCACCAGACGCCGTTTCTGGAGACATTGTCACCGCTGGTTCTTCCACGGTCTTTCCGCTTTCTGAGCGAATGAAACAACGCTTTGAAGAAGAAGGCTTTAGTGGCAATCTCACAGTTGATTCCATTGGTTCTGGTGCTGGTATTGAACGCTTCTGTGTGGCAGGTGAGACAGACATTGCCAATTCCTCCCGCAAAATCAAAGACACCGAAGTGGAATCCTGCACTGGTATCGGCCGCACTGTAGTTGAATTCCAGGTCGGTATTGACGCTCTCGCTGTTGTTGTCAGTTCGGAAAATGATTTTGTCACTGATGTCACTAAAGCTGAATTGGCAGCCATCTTTTCAACCGCTGAAAATTGGTCCGATGTACGCTCTGAATGGCCCGCTGAACCTATCCTACGCTTTAGCCCAGGCACCGATTCTGGTACCTTCGATTACTTTGTCGAAGCCATCATGGGTCCTGCCAACCCGAACGCTGAAGGGAAAGCTGATCTTGCGCTCGGTGAAGAAGCCATTCTCAATTCCACGGGTACACAGTTCTCTGAAGATGACAACGTTCTTGTCCAAGGTGTTCAGGGTTCCCCATACGCTATTGGTTACTTCGGCTACGCCTACTATCAGGAAAATGCATCATCCTTGAAGGCGCTCTCTGTGGATGGCATTACCCCAAGCGCTGAGACTGCTGAATCTGGCGAATACCCAATTTCCCGCCCACTTTTCATCTACTCGAGCACTGAAATCATGAAGGAAAAACCACAAGTTTCAGCATTCATCCTCTTCTATCTCGAGAATGTTGGTAACGAGATCCTGGATGTAGGCTACTTCCCCGTCAGCGATGCAAAACTGCAGGAAGGTCTCGACGGCTGGCAAACGGCAATAGGCGAGTAGAGTAATCGTTAGTCGACACTTAAGTTGGTAAAACATATCCTTCCCTCTTTAAAAAAGGGGGAAGGATAAATCGTCGTAAGGAGCAGGCACATGGAAGAAGCAAAAAAGAGAGATCTCGCCACATCATTTCGCGGAAGAAGCACTGGCTTGCGCGGACGTCGCCGTATCGGTGAAACCATCATCCAGGCATTGCTATTTTTCAGCGGATTTGTATCCATCTTCACCACAATCGGGATTGTCTATGAGCTGGGCAAGGAAGCTTTGTTGTTTTTTCAAATGCCGGAAGTAAGTATTCTGGAGAGTCTCACCACCGCAACATGGCAACCGCACACGGGGCATTTCGGCATCTGGCCTCTGGTCACTTCCACATTGATGACAACACTTATTGCAATGTCCATCGCCATTCCGCTCGGCCTGGCGGTTGCAATTTATTTAAGTGAATACGCCACACCGAAAGCCAGAAGTATTCTCAAGCCGGTATTGGAAGTGCTGGCTGGAGTTCCAACCATTGTGTATGGATATTTCGCCCTCATGTTTATGACTCCGCTTTTGCGTTCGATCTTCGGCAAGGACATAGTGGAGATCTACAACACCGCCTCCGCAGGACTCGTGATGGGCATCTTGATCCTGCCGCTTATCACTTCGATGACGGAGGACTCTCTCAGCGCAGTACCGCGTTCCTTAAGGGAAGCCGCTTACGGCATGGGAGGCACCCGGCTCGAAGTCGCATTGCAGATCGTGCTCCCCGCGGCGTTATCCGGCATTGCAGCGGCTATCATCATCGGCCTCTCGCGCGCCATTGGTGAAACGATGATCGTGGCCGTAGCGGCAGGCGCAGGTCCGAAATTTACGCTTAATCCATTTCAAGGCGCAGAGACGATCACCGGACATATCGTCCGCATTTCAGGTGGAGATCTTTCGTATGACTCGATCGATTACAACAGCATCTTTGCACTTGGATTGTTGCTTTTCCTGATCACTCTAACGTTGAACATTATCAGCCAGCGAATTGTGCGGCGCTACCGTGAGGTGTATGAATGAAAGAGAAACTTATCAACCCGAATTACAACGTCAACATTGACGGACGCAATCGCAGTGGCTCGCTCTGGCGCTGGATATTTCAACTATCAACTGTCATTGGAATCATCGCCCTGGCGGCTTTATTGTTGAACATTTCGAACAGCGCGTTTGGTTATGTGGCACTGGAAGCAAAAGTGGACCCCGCCACGTTGACAGTGGATGGCAGCCCGCTGGAAGACCTGAATAAAGACCAACTCATTACGATACTGAAATCGAAGATCTCAGATGGCGCCTATAACAAGCTGGAAAAAGACCAGCCCTTCGCGGAACGCTCAAAAGCAAACGTCTACCAAATTGTGGTGGAAAGAATTGTCAGATATGAAGTGAAGCAATCCTGGTCCTTGTGGGAATCACTCACACGCGCCAATGAAATCAAAAAAGAAGCTGCTGAAAAATATCCCAGCGCAAAACTTCAATTCATTTCCTGGTTCACCTCAGATTTTGTCTCGCGGCCCCAATCCAGTGAAGCGCTTACCGCGGGCGTTCGCACAGCCATCCTGGGTTCGTTGTGGACAATTCTCTTCACGATCCTGGTCGCCTTCCCCCTCGGCGTTGGCGCGGCGATCTATCTCGAAGAATACGCAACCGACAACTGGCTCAACCGAACCATTCGTACCAACATCAACAATCTCGCAGGTGTTCCTTCCATTGTATATGGAATTTTGGGACTCGCCATCTTCGTGCGGACTCTCGAACCGCTCACCAGTGGAGCGATATTCGGACTCGTTGACCCAACCACAGCAAATGGACGCACCGTCCTCGCCGCAGGCTTGACCCTGGGCCTGCTCGTGCTTCCGATCATCATTATCAACGCCCAGGAGGCCATCCGAGCGGTACCGCAGTCTTTGCGAAAAGCAAGTTATGGACTCGGCGCAACGAAATGGCAGACCGTCTGGTCACATGTCTTACCGAACGCTATGCCAGGGATTCTGACAGGCACGATCCTTGCCATCTCACGCGCCATCGGTGAGACCGCACCATTGGTGGTTGTGGGCGCATCTACTGCGATCAGCTTTGATCCCGCATCACCGTTCTCAAAATTCACGACACTACCCATTCAGATCTATCAGTGGACATCACGTCCACAGGATGAATTTCGCAGTTTGGCCGCTGCAGCAATTATTGTTCTGCTCATCATCCTGCTTAGTTTGAATGCTTCGGCCATCTTTTTACGTAACCGCTTCAGCAGGAGTTATTAATCATGGCGCAACCAATACCGAATAAAGAAAATTCCAAATACGTTCTCGAAACCAAAGACCTTGGCATTTACTATGGAGATTTCCGTGCGGTAACGAGCGTGAACATCCCCATCAGGCGCCACATGATCACAGCCATCATCGGGCCCTCTGGTTGCGGTAAGAGCACGCTCCTGCGCGCCTTCAACCGCATGAATGAATTATTCACTGGCACACGCATTGAAGGTAAAGTGTTGTTCGAGGGCGAGAATCTGTATGACCCATCGGTGGACCCAGTCGAGGTCCGGTATCGGATCGGGATGGTCTTCCAGAAGCCGAATCCTTTCCCCAAATCCATTTATGAAAATATCGCCTGGGGCGCACGAATACACGGCTTCAAAGGTAATATGGATGAACTGGTGGAATCCTGTTTAAGGCAATCCGCGCTATGGGACGAAGTCAAAGACAAGTTGAAGCAGTCTGGTCTGGCGCTCTCAGGCGGACAGCAACAACGACTGTGCATCGCGCGCGCTTTGGCAGTCCAACCTGAAGTGATCTTGATGGATGAACCCGCCTCTGCCCTGGACCCCATCGCGACTCTCAAGATCGAAGAGTTGATGCAGGAACTCAAGAAGAACTACACCATCGTCATCGTGACGCACAACATGCAACAGGCCGCGCGTGTTTCTGATTACACTGCCATGATGATGCTCACGAACCGCGAGACCCATACGGGCACTGTCATTGAATTTGATGACACCAAGAAAATATTCACCAATCCCAAGGACAAGCGCACAGAAGATTATGTCACAGGCCGGTTTGGATGAGTCTAATGGAGACGAATATGCACAAGCCGAGAGTTTTGTTTCTTTGCACAGGTAATTCAGCACGCAGCCAGATGGCTGAGGCCTTTTTACGTGCATACGCCGACGAACATTTCGAGATACACAGCGCAGGCGTTGAGCCAAAGGGCTACATTTTGCCTGAGGTCCTTGCTGTGATGAAAGAGCTCAAACTGGATTTGAGCGGGCAAACTTCAAAAAGTGTTAGAGAGTATCTTGGGAAAATGCACTTTTCATACGTGACAACTGTTTGCGCAGACGCGGAAGAGAATTGCCCGACCGTATTCCTCAACATGGGTATCCATGAGCATTGGGCATTTGATGATCCAGCAAAATTTCAAGGTGACGAAGCAGAAAAACTTGAGTTTACGCGGCAGGTGCGCGATCAGATTGACCAACGTATCCGCCAATGGCTTGAAGCCCAGAATATCCAGCCCGCAGCAGTATGATAAAAACAATTGGTATTGAAAAAGGATTCTGTTACAATACCAACACCCTGTAACATTAGAAACAAGAGGCATTTATGCTCAGAAAAACATTTGAAACTGAAATCCAACAGGTCAAGGATGATGTGCTTGTGCTTGGCAGTATGGTTGAACAGGCCATTCTTAATTCAGTTGAGGCATTGAAGAAGCGCGATATCAAGGCTTCTGAAAAGATTTTTGAGGGAGATATGGAGATTAATAAAAAGCGCTTCGATATCGAAAACAAATTAATGGTATTGATTGCCACGCAACAGCCAATGGCGCATGATTTGCGCTTGCTGGCATCCTGCATGGAAATCATCTCCGAGTTGGAGCGCATGGGCGATTATGCCAAAGGCATTGCCAACATCAACCTCCGTATGGGCGATGCACCTTTGCTCAAGCCACTGATTGACATCCCGCGCATGGCGCAAATCGGCGTGGATATGCTCCATCACGCGTTGACCGCCTTCGTCAACGAAGATGTGGAAGCGGCGCAATCCATCCCCGTGCAGGACGATGAAGTGGACGCGCTTTACAACCAGGTCTATCGTGAGTTAATGACCTTTGTGATCCAGGACGCCAAGACTATGGAACGCGCAAATTGGCTCCTTTGGGTGGCGCACAACCTCGAACGTGTTGCAGACCGCGTGACAAACATTTGCGAACGTACAGTTTTCATCGTGACGGGTGAAATGACCGAGATAAAATCCACAGACGATGAGTTCTGGCACAAACAAAATCAAGGAAAATAATACAAAAATCCGCTGACACATGTCAGCGGATTTTTGTATTACAATATTGCTCAAGCCGCCGTCAGCGGAGGTAAAAATCATCCCATCCTCCCCGTAATATATGCCTCCGTCAATTCCTGTTTCGGTTTTGTGAAAACTTCCTGCGTGGCAGAAAATTCGACCAGTTCGCCCAGCCAGAACAAACCCGTGTGGTCTGATACGCGCGCGGCCTGTTGCATATTATGTGTGACGATCACGATCGTGTAATCCTTCTTCAACTCTGCGATCAGTTCCTCCACACGCAAAGTGGCGATCGGGTCGAGCGCGGAAGTGGACTCATCCATCAGGATCACCTCGGGCTGCACAGCCACAACACGCGCAATACACAATCTCTGTTGTTGGCCGAGTGAAAGTCCCAGCGCATCTGACCTCAGGATATCTTTTACATCCTCCCACAATGCCGCGGCCCGCAGGGATTTCTCCACCACTTCATCCATTTTCACATTCATGCCCATCACGCGTGGACCAAACGCCACATTGTCGTAAATGGACTGCGGGAACGGGTTCGGCTTCTGGAAGACCATGCCCACGCGTTGCCTGAGCGTGACCTCATCCATTTCCTCCGCGTAAATATCCTGTCCGTTCAATAGGATCTTTCCATCCACGCGCGTGCCCGCGATCGTATCATTCATACGATTCAAGCAACGCAAAAATGTGGACTTGCCACAGCCTGAAGGCCCGATCAGTGCGGTCACTTTGCGAGGCTCAATTTCTATATTGATATTTGAAAGAGCCTTGAAGGAACCGTAGTAAAAATCCAGATCATGAACTGAAAAAACGGTTGTTATCGCCTCGGTCATAATTTGATTTTATCATGTCAATGACGTGCTGAATACTTTAGACTATAATTCCACATTAATGAAACACATCTTTAGTCTTGTCATTTCTTTGATCATCCTTATTTCCTCAACATCGTGCGCTCCTGTTTCCTCAGCGGAGGCCGCACCTGAGCCTTCTGCCACATATATCGAAAACAAAGGTTCAGATACCATCGTCAATCTTGCGCTGGCGTGGGCGGAAAGATATCAGAGCGAGCACCAGGATATCCGTATATCGGTAACAGGTGGCGGGTCAGGGACTGGAATCGCATCTCTCATCAACGGGACAGTGGATATTGCGAATTCGTCCCGCAAAATTAAAGAGGAGGAAATCGAAGAGGCGAGGTCCAAAGGGATAGACCCTGTAGAGTTTATTGTCGCGCGCGATGCGATCGCGGTCATCGTCAATCCAGAAAATCCGGTTGGTAAATTAACCCTGAAACAAATTTCAGATATTTACAGCGGCAAAATCAAGAATTGGTCTGAAGTTGGTGGAGAAGACAGGCCCATCGTGCGACTCTCACGCGAAACCAATTCAGGAACGCATGTGTATTTTCTTGAAACGGTCCTGCGCTTGGGAAACAGCGATGATGAAACGCTCTTCTCAATGGACACACTTCTGCTCCCATCCTCCGAAGGCATTATCGTCGAAGTGCGGCAGAACCCGAATGCGATTGGTTATGATGGGCTGGGTTACGTGCCAGACGATTTGAAGACCATCGCAATTGCAAACGAGGCAGGTGGCTCTTATGTACTGCCATCCATCGCAACTGTGAACGATAAAAGTTATGCCATCGCCCGCGACCTTTACATGTATACCAACGGTGAACCGGCCGGCATCGTCAAGGATTATCTCGATTGGATCCTGTCGCCTGAAGCGCAGGATATCGTGGCTGAACTCGGATTTGTGCCTGCCATCAACCCTAGCACTTCTCGGTAAATCAAAGGGAGAATTAATTATATGGAAAAATCACTCAACTGGTACGAATTTATTATCACCCGTCTCATCAAAGCCTCCGGCTATTCAGCTATTCTCTTTGTTGCACTTATCTTTTTCTTTCTTGTGCGCGAAGGCATTCCGACTTTTGGAGAGGTTGAATCCACGTCCCTTCTGAATATTCGTTGGTATCCCATTGAGGACCGTTATGGAATCCTTCCCCTTATCACGGGTTCGATTATGGTTACGTTTGGCGCCACACTCATTGCCGTTCCATTCGGTATCGGGACCGCAATTTATATTTCAGAGATCGCACCGCGCTGGGTGCGCGAAATCCTCAAGCCTCTTGTGGAATTGCTTGGTGGACTTCCCTCTGTTGTGCTTGGATTTCTCGGGATCCTCGTCCTCTCACCTTTTCTACGCGTCTTTCTGGATCTGCCAACGGGCCTCACCGCCTTTACAGGTTCCCTGCTCCTCGGCGGGATCGCTGTGCCTACAGTTGTATCCGTTGCGGAGGATGCGCTCGACGCTGTGCCGCGTGCGTACCGCGAAGGTGCCTGGGCTTTGGGCGCTACCCGCTGGCAGACGATCTGGCGCGTTACTTTACCAGCCGCGCGTTCCGGGGTGCTCACCGCCATTATGCTTGGCATTGGCCGCGCCATTGGTGAAACCATGGCAGTCATGATGGTCACTGGCAATGCGCCTGTCTTGGCAACACAACTTGGAAGTTTATTTTCCCCCGTCCGCACGATGACTGCCACCATCGCGGCTGAGATGGGAGAAGTGGCGAGCGGAAGCACGCATTATCACGTGCTGTTCTTCATCGGGATGGTTTTGTTCCTGATCTCCCTGGGGGTCAACATCGCGGCTTCATCGGTCGTCTTTCGCGCCAAGAAACGCGCCGAGAGGATATTATCGTAATCATGAGACGCGCATTCTCCATCAATCGCCACCTGGCACAGCGACTTGGCTTCACGTTCATCACATTGATGGCAATTGCCACGGTGCTTCCAATTGTTGCAACCGTAATTTACATTCTTGTCAAAGGCGCACCCGCAATTTCACTCGAATTCCTCACAGGCTTTCCGCACGACGGCATGCGTGCGGGCGGAATTTTGCCTGCGATCATTGGCACGTTATATCTCACAATTGGCACGGCGATTTTTTCCGTTCCGCTCGGAATTGCTGCGGCCATTTATCTATCTGAATACGCGGCAGATACGCCGCTCACGCGTACGATCCGCATCGCTATTATCAACCTGGCGGGGATACCATCCGTTGTGTATGGACTGTTCGGTCTCGGTCTATTCGTACTCTTCCTGAAATTTGGAACATCCATCCTGGCTGCGTCCCTCACACTTTCGATCATGACCTTACCTGTCATCATCAGCACAGCCGAAGAATCATTGCGCGCAGTTCCTCAGGCATTTCGCACGGTGAGCATTTCGCTAGGTGGCACGCGCTGGCAAACAATCCGTCGTATCGTATTGAAAGAGGCTTTGCCTGGAATTCTCACAGGTGTCATTCTTGGCCTCGAACGTGCCGCAGGTGAAACTGCCCCGATCCTGTTCACGGGGGCGGCATTCTTCCTGCCGCGTCTGCCAGGCTCGCCTTTCGATGCAACAATGGCATTGCCATATCATCTCTTTGTGATCTCCACACAGATTCCTGAAATGCCGATCCGAATCCAATATGGAACAGCACTTGTATTATTGGTTTTCGTATTGACCATGAATTTAATTGCCACAGTGATTCGTTCCCGGGCGAGAGCAAAACGACAATGGTAGATAAAATAATCATAGAAGACCTCTCGCTCCAATATTCGGATGGAACCGAGTCTCTGCGCGACGTCAGCTTTAACGTGCCCGAAAAAGCGGTGACCGTCCTCTTCGGTCCGGCTGGAGGCGGTAAGTCCACGTTGCTGCGTTGTTTGAATCGCTTGAACGATCTTACCGAAGTCCGAGCAAGTGCAGGGCGTATCCTCATTGACGGACAAAATGTTCTCGATCCAAGCACAGATGTCATCGCGTTGCGTCGCAAAGTAGGAATGGTTTTTGCGCGGCCTGTGGTGTTGCCCATGTCCATTCGCGAAAACCTCACATACGGATTGGAACTTGCGGGTGAGAAACGCAGATCCAAACTGGATGAAGCGGTCGAACGGAGCTTGAAGCTGGCCGCGTTATGGGATGAGGTCAAAGACCGATTGGAAGATCCCGCCATCGCCCTCTCAGGTGGACAGCAGCAACGTCTGTGTCTGGCGCGCTCCCTTGCTCTTCAGCCCGAGATCATCTTGCTCGACGAACCCACTTCGGGGCTCGACCCGATCTCAACCGGAAAAGTGGAAGCCGCATTGGTGGAACTAAAAAAAGAATTCACGATCATCCTTGTGCCGCATTCCGTTCAGCAGGCTGGGCGCACCGCCGATTATGCAGCGTTCTTTCTGCAGGGCGAACTTGTAGAATATAGCGAAGGCAAAACGCTCTTCACCGCGCCCAAAGAAAAGCGCACGGAAGATTACATCACGGGGAGATTTGGGTAGGACTCTGCCAAGAGCAGAGTCCTCGCCGCCGAGGGCGGCGGTTTGAACATTCTATGAATCAAAAAACCATCCTTTTCCTCTGCACAGGCAACTCATGCCGTTCACAGATGGCGGAAGCCATCGTCAACGCGCGTTACCCGGAGTGGCAGGCATATTCAGCGGGGACAAAGCCTGCGGGCTATGTGCATCCGAAAGCGATCCAGGCGTTGGCAGAACTTGGCATTCCACATTCAGGACAATCAAAACACATCAATGATTTGCTAACGAAAGATTTTGATCTGGTCATGACAGTCTGTGATTCAGCCGCGGAGGAATGTCCCGTCTGGCCCGGTCGCGCGGGGAAACGCATCCACCACAGTTTTGTGGACCCGGCCAAAGCTCAGGGAACGGATGAGGAGCAGATGGCAGTTTTCCGCTCCGTAAGAAGCGAGATGTTGGAAGTCATCCCGGAACTTTTGAAATAAATCCAAAGACATAAATCATTTGACGGGCTGAGTCGTGAGATGGTATTCTTGATGAAAAAGGATACTCACATGACCAGCCCGTTTGACATTCTCTTCGAATCGATCCAGATCGGACCGGTAACTGCTCCAAACCGCTTTTATCAGGTGCCACATTGCAACGGATTCGGACATCGCATGCCGCAGGGAATGGCGGCGATGCGCGGCATGAAGGCGGAGGGAGGCTGGGGCGTGGTGTGCACGGAGGAAACGGAGATCCATCATACGAGTGACCTGTCGCCATATTTTGAAGGGCGCATTTGGGATGCTGCTGATATTCCCACGTTGATGTTGATGACAGACGCAGTACATGGACATGGCGCGCTGGCGGGTGTTGAACTTTCTTATAACGGGATCGACGCGACGAACTTATATTCGCGCGTGCCGTCGCTTGCGCCGCGTTCAATGGGGACCGTTGGCGGCTCGGGTTATGACCCCGTGCAGACCCGCCGCATGGACAAGGAGGATATCCGCAATGTGCGCAAGTGGCATCATGACGCCGCGTTGCGCGTCAAACGCGCGGGCTTTGACATTATCTATTGTTATGCGGGTCACGGCATGACTGCGGCGATCCAATTTATTTTGAAACGTTATAACGACCGGACAGATGAATATGGTGGTTCCCTTGAAAATCGTGTTCGTTTTTTTCGAGAATTGATCGAAGAAACCAAGGAAGCCGTGGGCGATACCTGCGCGGTGGCCGTGAGATTTGCAGTGGATGAATTGCTCGGCGAAGATGGACTCACACATCAAGGGGAAGGCTATGAGGTAGTTGCCATGCTGGCCGAGTTGCCTGACTTATGGGATGTAAATGTAAGTGGCTGGCACAACGATTCGATCACGTCTCGTTTTGGGAAAGAGGGACATCAGGAAAAATATATTTCGTTCGTCAAGCAGTTGACGACAAAACCAGTTGTGGGCGTTGGTCGCTATACATCACCTGATTCGATGGTCTCTGCGATCCAGCGCGGCGTGATGGACTTCATCGGTGCGGCGAGACCATCCATTGCTGACCCGTTCCTGCCGACAAAAATAAAAGAAGGGCGCTTGGATGATATTCGCGAATGTATCGGCTGCAATATCTGTGTGACGGGTGACACGCGCTTTGTGCCGATCCGTTGCACGCAGAATCCCACCATGGGAGAAGAATGGCGGCGTGAGTGGCATCCTGAAATCATTGCGCCAAAGAAGAGCGATAAGGAGGTGATGATCGTCGGTGCGGGACCTGCGGGGTTGGAAGCCGCGCGCGCATTGGGTCAGCGCGGCTATGCAGTAACTCTGCTTGAGGCGCGCAAAGAACTTGGCGGACGGGTATTACGCGAATCCGCTTTGCCTGGTTTGAACGAATGGCGGCGTGTCATGGACTGGCGCTTGACACAGATCAGGAAGATGAAGAATGTTGCAGTGTATCCATCCAGCCCGATGACAGCGGAGGAGATCCTTGAATCAGGTGCGCAGAACATCATCCTTGCCACGGGTGCGACATGGAGGCGCGATGGTGTGGGTCGCACATTGTGGAAACCGGTTGTAGGGTTTGACTCAGAAAACATTTTCACCCCAGATGATTTGATGGAGCGGAAAGAAGTAATTAGTAATTCGGCAAATAGTAATTGGGTAATCTACGATGACGATCACTATTATATGGGCGGAGTTTTAGCTGAGTTATTGGCAACGCAAGGCTGTAAAGTCTCACTAGTCACCCCTGCTCCGCTTGTTTCGTATTGGTCCCAATTTACATTAGAGCAGGAGAGAATTCAATATAAGTTGATAAAACTTGGCGTGAAGTTATATCCCCAATATGTGGTGAGTGAGATTCAAAAAGATTCGGTTCGGTTATCGAATACGATTTCGGGAGAAAAAGTTAAGTTTCCGCGTGATGCGGTTGTTTTGGTGAGCGATAGAACACCCAATGATTCGCTGTATCAATCTTTGAAGCCAGCATTTGATGATGGCAATTTGAAATCATTGAAGCTCATCGGCGATGCTGAAGCGCCAAACATCATCGCGCAAGCTGTGTTTGCGGGTCATCTTGCAGCACGGGAGTTTGATGAGGAAAAAGTTGAGGGGACGCCGTTCAAGGTGGAGAGGATAAGAATTTAATTTCCAACGCGAAGACGCAAAGGCGCTAAGAAGATCACGACGAGAAATCGTCATATCAACTCCATAATAGCATTCTACAGGAGAAGCTTGAAAAGCTGTTACTATATTGTAAATTCTCTGTAACTTGAAGGGGGGTATATGATTGCAGAGAGACAAGTTTCTACGTGTAGGTTTATATTCAAGACGGCTTAAAATAAGCTTCGGTTACCAATTAATATTAACTGAACATGATAATTATGGAACGTTTTGCTGGCTACCAAATGCTACCACACCCTTTCCAAATTCGAGTTTGTGAGAGGCCTGCGCCCGGTTTTTGCCATATCGACCCATTCGCCATGTACCTTCA
>JAXIPJ010000257.1:0-5955 GCA_045402985.1 Anaerolineales bacterium | reverse complement strand
TCATCGCCCGAATTTTGGACGGCAAGATCGTGGAACACTGGGGCGAAGAAGATGCATTAAGTCTATTGCAACAACTGGGCGTTCATAAAATTTAATGTTGAATCGTTTTGCATCTCTATTACAGGTTCGCCTTGACGAAGGTCGCCTTGTAATCCTGGTGGCACTGCTTTTCGCGTGCATTCAAGCAGGACAGGGCATGGGGGATAACGCAGCATCTGCATTATTCCTCCTGCGTTTCGGCGTGGACTATTTGCCTTATATGTATATTGCCGCAGGCGTCCTGACCTTCGTCATCACGATGGCATATTCCGCCGGGTTGGGGCGTTTCGAAAAAGGACGATTCTTCCTATGGGTCATTTCTGCTTTTGCCGTTTTATTAATCCTGGAACGCGCCGCGCTCACTTTAGCCCTTCCCTTTTTATATCCAGCTTTGTGGTTGACCATCAATGGCATGGGTGGGATCCTCGGTACATTTGTGTGGAATCTTGCAGGTGAAGTATGTGATGCACGTCAGGCAAAACGGCTGTTCCCCTTGTTCACCAGCGCGGGGATTCTCGGTAGTGTGCTCGGCAATGCGGTTACGGGCTACATCGCCAAACTTCTCGGTACGGACAACCTGTTCTTTTTATATGCACTTCTGCTTGGTATCGCATTTTATTTAACCCGCTTGATCGCAAAATCCTACTTTCGCAAAGAAAAGAATCTCAGCAATCAGGCAAGTTTATTGGACGACCTGCGCGCTGGTTTCGATTTTGTACGCGGCTCGCCATTGATGCGCCTGATCGCTTATTCCTCTATTTTGTTTTCGGTACTCTTCTTCACGATTGCTTTTCCCTTCAACAAAATCGTCACTACATCGTTGCCGGATGAGGCGGGCGTCGCTGGTTTTTTTGGTCTGTTCAACAGCATCACGACAGCCGCAACTTTTTTCATCTCTCTTTTCCTTGCCAATCGCATTTACACACGCCTCGGCATTATCAACAGCGTACTTCTCATGCCGCTGGCTTATATCTTTAGTTTTGCAATTTTCACACTTCGATACGATCTAAGCGGAGCAGCCATTGCACGTTTTGCACAACTTGTCATTCTGGCTGGCATCGCGGGCACAGCCTGGAACGCATTATTTAATGTCGTCCCCTCCCAAAAACGCGGACAAGTTCTGGCTTTCAACAACGGTGTTCCTTCACAAATCGGTGTGGTGCTTTCTGGCGTGCTGTTGATCGTTGCAGATAAAGCTTTCACGGTTCAGCAGATTTTTTTGATTGGCGCATTTATCGCATTGGTGTGCGGTGTCTTCGTATGGAGAATGCGCGCGGCATACGCACAGGCACTGGTAGACGCATTGCGAGCGGGTCGTCTTGAAGTCTTCAGCGCTAGGGAAGCCGCGTTTGCTGGGCTTCAAGGTGACGCGGCTGCACTGCAAGTTGCCATAAAAGCCTTGCAGGATCCCAAAGCGACCACACGCCACCTCGCTGCAGAGATGTTGGGAAAGATGCAAGCGGACTCTGCCATCCCTGCCTTGGCACGTCTCCTCTCCGACCCGAATGCGGATGTGCGGACCTCAGCCATCGCGGCACTTGGAGCATTACGCGCCACCTCCGAATTAGAGGCGATCATCGCTCACCTTGATGACCCTGAAGAACCGGTGCGGCAGAAAGTTTTATCTATCATTCCACGATTAAATCCACAAGTCTCATCCAGCCTGATCGAAAAATTGAAGAACCTTTTGAATCGTGATCCATCCATCCCAGTACAAATGCAGGCGGCAGCGACTCTGGCAAGGCTGGGTGCTGGTGAACAAGCGATACCAGGTTTGATGAAATGGTTAAACTCGACAGATTCCCCGACCCGCATTGCTGCGTTAATGACGATAGAAGAAACTGAGCCGTACTTGAATATTCCTTTTGATGTGCAGCCGTTATTGAATGCTCTGGAAGATCCATCTGCGCCAATTCGTCACGCGGCTGCGCTGGCAATTGTCCATTTTGGAGACATCACGGTTAGCAAAGCCCTGATCGCGCATTTGAATGACCCCGACGAAACGGTGCGTCACGCAGCAGCAGAGTCGCTGCGTCAGCGTGGAGATGAGAGCCGCCTGCTTGTGCTGGAAATTTTCGAATCAGATCATCCGGCCATTGACGCCGCACTAGATGCGCTTGCCCCTGGAAAACCAGAATCGCTGACCCCATTGCGGAAATATGTCCGGCGTGAAATCAGCTACGCACGTTCATTCCGTAATCAGTTGGCGGGCCTTCCATCCACGGGACGTTATGTAAACTTTCTGCGCGATCATCTGCGGATTCGAGCTGCGACGTGTGAAGCGCGTCTGATCAAGACCATTGGCTTGTTTGGAGATATGCATACAATGGAACTTGTCCGCAAAGGCATGCACGGGACGAATGCCGAAAACCGTGCAGCCGCGCTTGAAGCGTTGGATACCATTGGGGACAAACAACTTGCAAAAAGCATCGTCGTTTTGTTAGAAGAAGAACCTTCACGTTTAAATCTTTCAACTGTTATTGAAACACTCTTGCAAAGCACCGATACCTGGCTGCGCATATTGACAGTCTGTGCAATTCCCGAACTCAACCTGCGCGAATTTGTCCCGGCATTGCACGAGTTGAAATCCGATTCAGATAAACTTCTTCAAGAAGTTGTACTAAAAGCATTATTCCAGTTCGGTGAGGTAAAACCAATGGATACTCTGAAAACCCTTTCCATCTTTGAAAGAATTCTCCTTCTGCGTGAGATCCCCATCTTCGCCGATTTATCTCCTGAGGACTTAAAACGCGTCGCTGAAATTGCCCGCGAACAATGGTATCCACAAAACACTGTCGTCTTTCAACAGGGTGATGAAGGCAACATGATGTTTGTGATCGTGGAAGGACATGTACAGGTTGTACGAAATATCGATGGCAAGGATCAAATATGGGCAGAACGCGGTCCCGGAGATTTTGTAGGCGAGATGGCGATCATTGAATCCGCGCCGCGCTCCGCAACCCTGCGTACCCAAAGCGAAGTCCGCGTGCTTGCAATCGATGACGAAACATTTAAAGGAATTTTGCGCGAACGGCCAAATGTCTCTTTCGCTCTATTGCGCAGTATTTCGCGCAGGCTCCGTGAAATGGTGGTGTAAACCTATGATTATTTGATACACATTGTCGAGGATTTATTATTTGGTATCTCGCAATCAAATTCCCGACTTGATGCTAGGAAGAAACGTGAGAATTCGCGAGTCAGATCTTCTGAGGTTGTAGGAATTTCAGATGGAGAAAGTTCCTCTGAATTGTCAGTAGGGAATAATACCCTTGATAAACCCTTAATTGTGCGAAGTCTGTTGCTCTACCCATTGGGCTGCAGGGGCAAGCGTGTAAAACTATACTCGAAAAAGAATCGTCCTTGCGTGAAGGCGCGGGTCGAGTAGAGCAAGTATTTTTCTCGCTCGTATCGAGACCAGCGTGACGAAACAATCCCCAAGATGACGAGAAAATTGCACGTTCACTCGTCGTTTAATGCTTGGTGCTTGCAATAACAACGATACCCCTCCGCGGAGGGGTAGAATGCACTTGCCCATCCCATGGAACCCTCGTACAATCAGGGCGGTAAAAGTACTACCAACTCACAGAAAACGGGAAAGGCATCAACATGACCGACCTCAAAAATTTCGGTGAAAGTATTATTAATAATCTCGAGCGGGTGATTGTGGGGAAGACCCAGGCAGTAGAACTGGTTGTCATTGGTCTGTTATGTCAGGGGCATGTTTTGATCGAGGATGTGCCCGGTGTGGGCAAGACCATGCTGGCGCGTAGCCTTGCCAAATCCCTGGATTGTGCGTTCAATCGCATTCAGTTTACGCCCGACATGCTCCCGAGTGACGTGACGGGCGTTTCCATTTTCAACCAGCAAAAGCGCGAGTTTGAGTTTCGTGCGGGTCCCATCATGGGGCAGATCATTCTTGCAGATGAGGTGAACCGCGCCACGCCCAAGACACAGGCAGCGCTGCTTGAAGCTATGGAGGAACACCAGGTTACTGTGGATGGAGTGACGCATCCGCTTCCCAAACCATTCATGGTGCTTGCCACGCAAAACCCAATCGAATATGAAGGGACATTTCCGCTGCCTGAGGCGCAGCTCGACCGTTTCCTTCTGCGCGTGCGTATGGGTTATCCCACGCCCTCAGAGGAGATACGGATTCTAAACGGGCAGCAGCTTCGACATCCGATTGAGGCGCTTAAGTCGGTCGTAAAGGTAAAGGATCTGTTGAGTGCCATCGAATCCATCCGCCAGATTTACGTCTCGCCCGCAATCGAGAGATATATAATCGACCTCGTTGGGCGCACGCGTCAAAGCGGAGATGTATATCTGGGTGCGAGTCCGCGTGGCAGTCTGTCCCTATTCCGCGCCGGGCAGGCGCGCGCCGCGCTGCATGGCCGTGACCATGTATTGCCTGATGACATCAAAGCGCTGACTATTCCCGTGCTGGGGCATCGCATTATTGTATCGCCTGCCGCGCGTCTGCGTGAGTTGAGCGCAGACCGGATCGTGCAGGAGGTCATTTACAACGCTCCGGTCCCTGGTGGTGATTATCAGGCGTCCACCGAAAAGGAAAAGGTTAAAGCCTAGTGACGCCGGGCCGCTTTTTCGTTTTGTTTATTTTTGTTGTCGGCGCAATTGGGACGGTGGTAAGTGGCGCAAACTTCTACATCCGCATGCTATATATCGGTTTGTTGTTGATCGGGCTGGCGTGGTTGATGACGAACCTTTCTTTGCGCGGCTTAAAAGTTGAACGGCGGGCACGGTCATTACGCGGCACGGTTGGCGACATATTTGAAGAACATTATGAAATTATCAATACCAGCAAAATTCCCAAACTGTGGCTTGAGGTCGCGAACGAAACGTCTGTTCCAAATGCAAGCGGTTCGCGCGTGCTCACTCTTTTGCGCGGCAGACAGAAACGTTCCTACACAGCCCGCACCTGGCTCACCAACCGAGGCGGATTCGTATTGGGTCCCACCAAAGTTACCTCGGGTGATCCGTTTGGAATTTTTCGAGTCTCGCGCACGTTCCCCGCTGATTCCTCGCTGGTCGTATTGCCCATGTTATTCAATGTGAATCATTTTCTTTCACCGCCTGGTTTACTGCCTGGGGGCAGGGCCATCCGCCGCAAATCAATTGATATTACACCTCACGCGGCAGGTGTACGCGAATATGTTACTGGTGACCCCATGAAGCGTATTCACTGGCCCACCAGCATCCGCCGCGATCAACTTATGGTCAAGGAATTTGAACAGGACCCTCAAGCCGAAGTATGGCTGTTCATTGATTCACATAAGAGTGCTCATATTGCAAAACAGGACGAATCGCCTGACGCCGAGCCGCCTGTGGATGATCTTTTCCTCCTGCGTCGTCGCAAAGCAAAACTGTCTCCTTCCACGCTGGAATATGCGATCAGCATCACTGCATCTCTGGCACGTTACTTCATCAATCAACGCCGCGCAGTGGGTCTGGTGGCTGCTTCGGGGCGCACATATAAGATCATTCCCGCCGAACGCAGTGAACGGCAGGAGGCGAAGATCCTTGAAGAGCTGGCGTTCCTGCAGGCTGAAAGCGCTTTTACATTGCCCAGCCTTGTCACTGCGCAAATGGGACAATTGCCGCAGGGCAGTAGTGCCATCCTCGTAACGCCAACCATCTGGTCTGAGTTGCTGCTGGCAGTGGATAGCCTTCAGCGGCGCGGTTTGCGCCCTGTGATAGTTTTGTTGATGTCGCAATCATTTGGCAGCCGCGCCAGCAACGAAGACCTTGCCAAATCGCTGACTGAGCGCAATGTGCCAGTGTGCCGCGTCTATTGCGATGCGGATCTTTCCGATACCCTTTCAAATTTTACATCCAACACTTTTTCACAGGACCTTGCATGGCGAGCCCCCGTGTTATCACACTTGACCTGAATTTTCA
>JAXIPJ010000008.1:0-4132 GCA_045402985.1 Anaerolineales bacterium | reverse complement strand
GTGCCGCCAGTCAACACCATGCCGGCAGGCAGAAGGCCATCGTAGCCGGAGCGTTTGATCTCCTGTAATGCCAGCGAAAATATCTCAGTGACGCGTGCTTCGATAATGTGAGCAAGATCCTGTCGGTTGATCTGCACCGGGCGGTCTTCGCCGACCGGTCTGATCGAAAAATATTCCTCTGAACGCACTTCAGCGCGCACGGCGTATCCCTGCTGCTTCTTGATATCTTCGGCCTGTGCAAACGGCAGACGCAAACCGTGCGCGATATCCTGGGTGATGTGGTTTCCACCCACTGCGATCACCATCGTATGCCACACATCACCATTGACATAGATCGCCAGATCCGTGGTTCCGCCGCCGATGTCACAGACGGCCACACCGAGCTGACGTTCATGATCCGTCAATACAACTTCGCCGGATGCAAGCGGGTTCAACACGAATTGCTGGATCTCCACACCTGCCGCGCCCACACACTGACGCAGGTTATCCACGGTCGCGGCGGCGGCAGTGATGATGTGTGCCTCCACTTCCAGGCGATAGCCATGCATCCCTTTCGGGTTGCGAATGCCATCCTGTCCATCAACTGTAAAACCGCGCTGTATCACATGGATGATCTCACGGTCATGAGGGATGGCAACCGCGCGCGCCTGCCCCAAAGCATGTGCGATATCGAACTGCTCAATGATATTGCCATTCACAGCAGCTGCGCCCCTGCTATTGACAGATGAAACATGCGCGCCTGCCATGCTTACCAGGGCAGATGTGATCTCAAGCCCTGAAGTGGATTCAGCCTTTTTGACTGATTGCATTATGGCTTGTGAAGCCGCGGCCAAATCCACGATGATGCCTTTGCGGATGCCTTCCGAAGGTTCAATACCAACGCCCAGGATGCGAATGGATTTGTTGTCCTCCACTCGTCCCACGAGGGTGCACACTTTGGTCGTACCAACGTCGATGCCTACAACGATTTCTTCCATCATTACTGACTCATCCTGTAATAGGGTGCAGTCGGGTACGTCACATTGATCAACGCAGGCCGAATGCCTCTTTGCGTAAGTGAATCTGCCAGCGATTCATACACACGCATCTTTAGCTCAACATCACTTGCACTGACCCCAAAATAAACTCGCCAGCCACGCGGGTCATTCCAGCCAAAACCGAGCCCGGCATCGTATAAGATCGGCACACCTGGCGGTACATGACTCGCAAGTCCCTGGAGAGACAATACCATTTCTGAAGAAATAAATGGAGCAGGTGTCAGCGGATCGAAAGCCACTTTCTCTTCAAGCTTCGGACCTGATAGCGCCACCACAGAAATGAGCCCCAAGACCTCACCGCGCGGCCTGAATGCAATCCCATCTTCCGATATCCATGTGTAGCCGCCCGCCTGTTCCCAGCGGATGACTGGCCGCCTCTCGGCGATATGAACGGAGACAAGATTAGGCAAAGACACATCCACTTTGACGGAAACCAGCTCCGGGTAGTGGAGGCGGAGACGTGTTTCCAGCTCTGATGGAATCAGCATAAAGATGGGACGTCCTGCAACGTTCAAGACCGAGTTAATTTCTGAGGGCGCCAGGAGTTGATTGCCAGTGACTTCTGCCTGCGCCACACGTAGTTCCGGTCGTGTAAATGCGGCGTAGACCACCAAGCCAAGCAGCGCAGTAAAAATGAACGAAAGCGAACGCCAGCCCAAATGCGGACGCGGGAGGCTGAGCGTGCGAAAGTCCGAGTTTGGCAAAGGTAACGCCACCTGGAATCGCCTTCGTGCGCCACCGGTGCTGGCGCGTGTATATCTGCGCTTCGGCTTAACTGCAACCGGGGTGAGGCGCGTCACGATCGATTGAAGTGGACGCTCGGCTTCCACCGCGGCGCGGCGTAGACTCTGGGCATCCTCTCTCACTCGCCGTTTGCGCACATTCTCAGCACGGGTAACTTCTGTCTTTTCTTTCATATCTGACTCCGATACATGTGGGACGTTTGGTCGCGCTCTGCTTTGCGTTCCAGCGCCAGTTCGATCAAACGGTCAACAAGCTGATGGTAAGGCAACCCACTCGCCTGCCAGAGTTTGGGATACATACTGATCTTCGTAAAACCGGGTATGGTGTTCAACTCGTTCAAATAGATCCTGTTCGTATCCTTCTCAACAAAGAAATCCACACGTGCCATACCTGCGCTATCTATTAATTTATAGGCACGCAGCGCGTACTCGCGTATCTGTTCAGCCGTCTCTGCCAAAAGCCCTGCAGGGATTTGGAATCCTGAAGTGCCATCCACATATTTTGATTCATATGAATAAAACTCACGGCTGGGCAGCACTTCACCGCAAACCGATGCAACGGGTTCGTTGTTGCCAAGCACGCTGACTTCGATCTCGCGTGTATTCCCGACACCACGTTCGATCAACACGCGGCGATCAAAAGAGGCGGCTTCCATCAGGCCTTCCTGCATGTCAGAACGATTGTGGCATTTGGTGACACCGACCGATGAACCAAGGTTGGCAGGTTTGGCAAAGAGCGGATACGCGCTCACCTTCTCAGCTTTTTCAATGACCGCGTTGATATCCTTTTCGATCTCAGAACGCAGCACAAGCACCGACTCAACAACGGGAATATCATTGGCGCGCATCACTTCCTTGAAGACACCTTTGTCCATTCCAACGGCTGAACCCACCACGCCTGCGCCCACGTAAGCCACATCCGCCAGCTCAAACAATCCCTGTACGGTTCCATCTTCTCCAAACGTTCCGTGAAGCACAGGGAAAATAACATCTATATCGGACCATTTTCGAATACCCGAAACGCCTTCCATGTAGTAAACACCTTTTTTGGCAGTATCAGGGTAAATCATGGCCGGTAAAAGATTTTCTTCGCGACCCGTTTCAAATGATCCAAGCACATCATTTCCGGTTAACCAGTTGCCTGCTTTAGTAATACCAATCTCGGTAATATCATATTTCTCCGGGTCAAGCACAGACAGCACCGAGCGCGCAGACATGAGCGAGACCTCGTGCTCACCTGAACGTCCGCCAAATATTACTGCCACATGAAGCTTCTTTTCAGTCATCATAATAATTTCTTGATACTGCGCACAACCCGCTTCGTCTTCGTTCGGACGACAATACTGTCCTCACGCCGCTCAGCGCGATGCAACCTTCAATTCTCCAATCTCTAATCACTGCTTTCACCAATCTCCAACAAATTCGATCTCCAACTCCAACTCAACGCCTTGCTTTTCCTTCACGGTCTTTTGCACCAGTTCCACTAGGGCACGAATATCTTCAGCTCTGGTATTGGCATGATTGATGAAAAAATTTCCATGCAGTAGGCTGATCTCAGCGTTACCAATGCGCATCCCTTTCAAACCGCAGGCTTCGATCAACTTCCCGGCGTAATCGCCATTTGGGTTCTTGAACATCGAACCCATGCTGGCACCCGGAGGTTGCGTGGCTTTGCGGTGCGCGCTGAATTGCTGGATCTTAACTGTCGCTTCCTCTTTTGTGGAATTTTTTAGACTCAATTCAGCCGAAAGCACGATTGCCTTCACTTCACCACGTTTCAACATACTCGTGCGATACCCATAACCCATTTGCTCAACGGTAAATTTTTCGCGGCTGGTATCAGTGAGCAGCTCAGCCCATATCAAATTGCCAGCCATATCACCGCCGAACGCGCCAGCGTTCCCATATACCGCGCCACCGATCGTACCTGGGACTGTCGCGGCCCATTCAAGCCCGGCAAAACTTTTGGATGCGCAGCGATTGGCAAGATTACTGAAGACGACTCCCGATTCAACCATGACGGATGGCTGGTCGCCGCCATGGAAGCGCACTGCCTTCGCCCGATTCATCACCACCACACCACGTATGCCTCTGTCGCTTACCAACACGTTGGAGCCGCCGCCCAGAATCGTAAAAGGCATTTCCTGCTTCCACAGTAACTTAATAATCCTAGCAAGTTCTGCCACATCGTCTGCCATTACAAAGATATCTGCAGGGCCGCCAATGCGCGCGGATGTATAAGGTGCAAGCAGAACGTTCTCCTTCACCTTATCGCCAAGTTTGGCGTATAAAACGTCGATGGGACGGACGGGTGCGATCATGGTTCCAGTTGGATGTCATTGCTTCGTCGCA
>JAXIPJ010000189.1:0-7415 GCA_045402985.1 Anaerolineales bacterium | reverse complement strand
TCTGATCCGCTACAAGCCAGCAGCGGCAATAACAGCAAAAGGATGAATTGTCTCATAGTTCATCATTTGTCGTTGTTTACATCCGTTGCTTCTGCATCCACGATATCACCTAGATCATCATCCACATTGCTCGCAAGTTCCTGCATATGTTCATTTACCACATTGGGAGGGCAGAGTTCAACAAAGAGAGTCGAGCCAATCCAAAGAATGGCGGCATCATCGAGCACACCGATCACTGGTAGAACAACGCCAGGTGCAAGATCGAACGGTGAGATCAAATAGGCCACAGAAGCCAGAGGCAGTAATTTGAGAAAAGCGTTTACACGGCGGTCGCCCATCAGCCTCGTGATCAATTTAAGGCGCGCAACAAAATTACGTAACATTCCGCCTTGTGGAGGCACTACAACTTTGCCCGTTTTTTTATTAGCCATGTCGAGCTCCTATCTAAAGAGTTAATTCGAAATCGTTGTGAGGTGTTATTTGCAATACATTATAAGACACATGTGAATCAGCACATATCACTGGGTACTTATCTATATACGAAATATATCCTATGAAGTCGCACTGGGAAGTAGTTTATTAGTTTTTTCTAATTGACACATTTCCTGTCAATGCCTGTTGAAGTATTATGATAAGCTTGCGTTCTACATTATTTATCTTAGATCAGTTTTGGAGGCAGCAAGCTATGGCCGGGAAAAGATTGTTGACAATTGTGCAGGGCGGTCTGCTATGCCTTATCTGATCGACGGACACAACCTGATCCCAAAAATAGGATTGCGCCTGGATTCCGTTGACGATGAAATGGAGTTGATCGTCATCCTTCAGGAATTTTACAGGATCGCACACAGGCAGCTCGAAGTCTATTTTGACGGGGCTCCAACGTCTCAAGCCGGGACCCGGAAACTGGGTGCAGTTAACGCGCATTTCATTAGGCTGGGGACCACTGCCGATAATGCTATCCGTACCCGCTTAAAAAAGTTGGGCAAGTCTGCGAAAAATTGGATCGTTGTTTCATCTGATCGACAGGTGCAGGCAGAAGCGCGCGCCGCGCATGCTGAAGTATTGTCATCAGAGTCGTTCGCGAAGATATTGGAACAGGCGCGTAACTCGGCTCCAAAACCAACGGATGAACGTAAGCTGTCTCAAAAGGAATTGGATGACTGGTTGAAGTTATTTGGTGGGAAGAGAGATTAAGTAGGGGCGACCCGCCAATGACAATTATGTAATTAAGCAATCATGACGGGTCGCCCCTACGCTATAATTCGCACATGACCACGGCCTATACTTTTGTCTCTTCTCCAAACCATATTTACCCAGATCACCCCGAACGACCGGCGCGCTTTGATATTTTAGAGCCGCGTTTGAAATCATTCGATGCAGAATTGATTGAAACAAGACCAGCCACGCAGCAAGAGATCGAGTACGTCCATGATCACAAACTGATCGCCACGCTTGAAAAGGTTTGCCGCGAAGAGGCACCAGGCATCATTGATTATGCTCCCACGTATGTCACTAAATCTTCATTTGAGGATGCCTTGCTTGCGGCAGGCGGAGTCCTGACCTGCACACGCGCTGTATTGAACGGCGAGGCAAACAACGCCTTCGCGCTTGTGCGCCCGCCCGGGCATCATGCAGAGCCGGATCGTGCCATGGGATTTTGTCTGTTCAATAACGTTGCGATCGGCGCGCGTTATGCACTTGCCAATGGATTGGAACGCGTAGCGGTCATTGATTACGACGCGCATCACGGAAATGGGACACAAGCCGCGTTCTTCAATGATGAGCACGTGGCGTTTTTGTCCGCGCATCAGTGGGGGATCTATCCCGGCACAGGTTGGATCGAGGACGCGCCGCATGCCAGGAAGCGAATTGTTAATGTGCCATTACCAGCGTACGCGGGAGACAAAGTATATGAACAGGTCGCAGATAGAGTCTTTGCTCCATTCGTTGAGTCCTTCAAACCACAGATGATATTTATTTCCGTCGGTTTTGATGCACACTGGAATGACCCGATCACAACGCTTGGCTTATCCACGGCAGGTTATCTCACGCTTGCCAGGAAAGTTGTCAACCTGGCGGAAGGGTATTGTGATAACAAGATCGTCTTTGTACTCGAAGGTGGCTACGACCCGCTGAACGTGGCTAACGGTGCAGAAACAGTATTTATAGCAGCAACCGGCAAAGGGTCGGTTGAGGCGGGTGACCCAAATCCAAACAAAGAACCGGATTGCGAGTCGCGTATTGACGAGATCTGCAGGTGGCATGGATTTTAATGAAAAGCACGATAACAATTTTGAAACTTTATTTCCTGTCATTTGGTTTTATCATATAGCAATCGGTTAAAGGAGTATTCATGGGACGCAGACGAACCCTTGGTTACGTTCAAAACGAATGGACCTGCCCGAACTGCAGTACCCGCAACAAGGGTGGCGTGAAGACTTGCGAGAATTGCGGCGCACCACAACCGGAGAATGTGCAGTTCGAACTTCCATCGGAAAAAAAATTTGTAACCGATGAAGAATCCATTAAAGCCGCGCAGGCAGGCCCAGATATCCATTGCGGATTCTGTGGCACGCGCAACCCCGCCACCGCGGAGACGTGCTCGCAATGCGGCGGGGATTTGAAGGAAGGCTTGGCGCGTCAGGCGGGACGTGTGATGCAGGCGCCGCTCACGCCTGAGGGCCCACAAATTATCAAGTGCGATAATTGTGGGATCGAAAACCCCGGCAGTAACTCTGTCTGTTCGAACTGCGGGTCTCCATTACCGCGTGTTGCACAGGCGCAGGACGTAGCGAATACTCCGCTGGCGAGAGGTGGCGCGTCAGCTGCTCCGCTGACAGCCGCGAAGAAAAAGCCAAACGGATTATTGGTTGGCGGCATTCTTGCGTTCGTGGCTATGTGTTGTATTGCGATCGGGGCATTCTTTCTGCTCCCCACAAAATCTGTTGAAGCGACTGTGGTGGATGTCCACTGGCAAACCACTGTGCCTGTACAGGAGATACAGGCCGTGAGTCATTCGAATGAATCTGGCGGCCCGCCGTCAGATGCTTATAATGTTTCGTGCCATGATGAGAGCCGGGATGTCTGTGAACAAAGGACGATTGACAGGGGCAATGGCTATTCGGAAGTGGTGGAGGACTGTCACACCGAGACTCAGCAATATTGTTCTTACACTACAGATGAATGGACCACTATAGAAACTTATCCGCTGGAGGGGAATGACCTGCGACCGATCTATGATAGTCCGAACATCTCTTCCAGCGATCAGCGCATTGGTGATCAATCTGAAGATCTCACCGTTACTTTTTCAACACCAGATGGTGAAGAAACTTATTCGCCGGGTACGGTCTCTGAGTTCCAGCAGTTCACGTTTGGAAGCACATGGATATTGAAAATGAATTTGGCAGGCAGTGTGGTAAGTGTGGAACCCTAAACATTGAGCGGACACTTGGACTGTCCGTTTTTTTCACTGATTTCAGGAGTAATTGATGCATCCGTTCACAGTAGATGATATCGAAATATTTGCCAAAGACATCCCCGGCGCGGAGGGGATCGCCATTGCCAACGATGGACGGATCTTCATCGGCGCGGAGGCTGGCTGGATCTACGCCATCACGCCCAATGGTGAGGTGTCGCAATATGTGCAGACGCCGGGGCGTCCGCTGGGGATCGCGATTGACAGGCAGGAAAATCTCTTCGTCTGTGATTGGGATGCGCATGGAGTTTATAAAATCACGCCAGACAGGGAAGTCTCGCTTTTTGCAGATTCGAGTGGCACCCACAAAATGCAATTCCCCAACTTCTGCGTGTTTGATGAGCAGGGCAATTTATATGCGTCTGATACAGGGACGTCGCGCAGAAATGCCCAGCTCAACAACCCGGATGGGAAAATATTCCGCATTTCGCCGACGGGTGAATGTGAGTTATTTGGAGAGGGACTCTACGCAGCTAACGGGCTTGCCATACGACAAGGAGAGTCTGCCGTATATGTGATCCAAACTTTAGTCAATAATGTACTAAGATTGGAGATCAAGCCAGATGGCAAACTTGGCAATATCAGTGTCTATGCCCGAAATTTGGATAGCGTTCCCGATGGTATGGCGTTCATGGAGAATGGTGATCTTTTGGTTGTGACGGGCCTGAAGGAGATCCTCTACCGCATTCGACCGAACCTGGAGATGGATATTTTCGTTGAAGATGCAAACGCCGAGAAAATGGTCAGCCCTGCGAATCCCGCGTTTGGCGGACCGAATTTGGATGAACTGTATATTACGAATCTGGGAGGTGGTTCAATCAGTCGAATTAAAGGTGTACCGCGAGGACAGAAGTTGTATCATCAACTGTAGCTTTAATGTATCTTTCCGCTTTGCGCGACAAATTGTGGTGGACTATCAAGTCCACCACAATTTTATTAATTCCCCCAGGAATTATTGTGAAGCCACGGTATCTTCCGTCCCATCGAAGACGATCAATCCGTTCTTGACCATGGTAAGCCCGTTCGTGCCTTTATCCAGCACATTGCCAGCTTGTAGCACTTCGTAATCGTAAATGATGGTTCCATCTGTGTTGCGGAAGTTGCTCAGGTCGAAGGTGATGCCGTCGGTGTTCAAGCCTTCTAATGATTCGCGGATCGCGTCCGCGCCTTCGTAAGTGCCGGTGGGATTGATGAAGAGCGCGTCGCTGGCGATGAAGGACATGGCGAGGTCAAGTTTCTTAGCATTGACCGCTTCGTAGTATTTTTGCACAACTGGCTGCAGCCCAGAAACAGTTCAACCGTGTGGCTGTGTTGTTGGGAGCAGCTGAGCCTTTGCGTCAAACCTTAAACCTTCTACTGTTTCCCTCAAATGAGAAACTTTATATATCACTGATCCCAGATGCGCGTGCTCAATTGGGTGAGGAAGTTTTTGCAGCTGCCTGGGCTGATGGACGGAAGATGAAGATGCAGGATGCAATAAACTTTGCCTTGCTTCTGCCTGATAATTAATCCCCCAATATTTTGTAGATCAACTCTCTATCAACTGATCAGGATTTTTCCTTGAGGAACATCCACGTCAGCACAGTGTATACCAGGACCAATTTTATGTTTGATCTCATACTGGATTCAGTATAGCAAAGCCGTTTGTTGGGTTGTTTAGGGTATAAACCGCGACAACAAAAATGCAATGCCGCTTACTACAAGAGCCACGAGAATTCCCCAGACCAGGCCGCGCATTCCAAGTCCCGCGCCTGATTCAAAAGTGGGGGGCAGTGAATCACTGGCAGGCTCGGTTTTTTCTTTTATTTCGTTCAAACTTACTTTTTTCTGTTCTTTTTCATACGCGCGGCGTATGTTCGGCGGCATCTCAAACACACTGTAATAGGTTTTCCCTCGAAATACGATTCTGGGCATCTTCTTACCTTTACATACTTATACCAAATACCGGTCCCAATGGTATGGGGACTTTCCCTGAGATGAGAGTTAAAGCTGGTATTAATGTCTAATACCATCCTATAACAAGTTACAATTTTCTCTCACGAGGGAACATCCACGCCAGCACATTTTGGATCATCTTATCCCAATAAGCCCAAACATGTTCACCAGGTCCCTCTTCATACGTAAGGTCGAGGGGAAGCTTACGGACGCCATCGCGAAAGCGGATGTTATCGGGATATAGAATGTCCTCCGTGCCGCAACATTGATACAACCTCGGTTTGACACGTGCTTTCGCAACTTTTTTGGCGAGTGTCATTAAATCATGCTTACTGCCGGGCACTTTGCTCAAATCGCCAAAGACAGTGCGCATCTCTGCCAGCCAGATTCTGTTATTGCGATCACTACGCGGGTTGACTACGGCACGGATATCTAGAGCACCAGAAAGGCTTGCCGCAGCGGCATAACGCTGCGGATGAGTTAATGCCAGTTTGAAAGCACCATATCCACCCATGGAAAGACCCGCGACGAAATTATCCTTGCGGTCGGAAGATAAGGGAAACAGATCACGCACAACTCCCGGCACTTCTTCGCTGATAAATTGCCAATATTTGCCTCCATGCGCCATGTCGTTATAAAAGCTCAAGTGTACAGCCGGCATCACCACTGCAAGGTTCAACCCCTCCGCATAGCGTTCGATAGATGTGAACCGCTGCCAGGCAGTATGGTCGTCAGAGTGACCATGCAATAGATACAGCGTGCGGAGTTTCTTCTGCTTTTTTTGCGCGTCTGCCAGCTTGCGTTGCGGAAGCAGAACATACATCGAACTGAGTAAGCCCAGGGTTTCAGACATGAAATTAATTTCATTGAGGATCATGTTGTCTCCCCGAGATGTAATTCGGCGAACAGTTTATTTCTGATCTCATCAAAATGCTCTTTGGGCAGGTTGCCAACCCCGGTTTGCAGGCTTGCGATCAGATCCTTGAGTAATTCCTGAAATCTGGACTTATGCATCTCGAAAAAATTCTCCATTTGTTTTTCAGAGGCATTGTCTGTATTCTTTTTGTTTTTCCTGCGAGCCCATGAGTCCTTTACATACCCCACAGTAATACTGGAAAGCCATTTGGCAACGGATGCCAGCACACTTTTGCCGGACCGAAATGTTCCCTTAAAGACATTCTGCACAAGTTTCATATTGATTTCCTGCCGGACCTTTTGTATAGCGATCGCATACTGCCCGGCTTTTGCAGGATCAAACGCCTCATATGCAAACAATTCATTTAGCATAAAACCCGAATAATACGCTTCGGTCGCCAGCTTGATCGCCTTGCGCCATTCCAGGAAGAACAGGATCTCCTGGAAAATTTCCCTGAAGATCCGCCGGCCGAGAAACATACAGCCATCTGAAAGCGCAAAGCGGGACTGATACGACAAAACAAGAAGCTGATCATTGGTCAGGCTTTTGTTATGGCTTTTTGCCAGTTCCGAGATCATGCGCTTCCAGAGAAACGACGCGATCTTATCATCCAGAATGGGGATGGGCACAAACAACGAAGCGCCAATTAAGAGGGAATGATACATCACGGTAAACATTATTCGAGTCTTCCCACCTGCTTCTCAACTTCATCCAAAATCTCACCAGATTGCACCAGCTTCTTCATTGCGTTGTGATCGTTATACAGCGGGCGATCCACTTCGAGATGTTCCACATATTTGCGGATCACTTCGCGCGCTTTGAGTGAACCCTTGCCTGGCGTGAATTTGCGGAAGTCCAACGCCTGTGCCGCCGCCATGAATTCGATCCCCAAAACACCATAGGCGTTATCTAAAATCTGTCCATTCTTCAAGGCGGTATTCATGCCCATCGAAACGAAGTCTTCCTGGTCTGCCGCGGCAGGGATGGACTGAATGCTGGCAGGCGTGGAAAGGATGCGTTGTTCCACGATCAAGTGGTCGGCGGTGTATTGGCTGAGCATCATCCCAGAGTAGAAGCCAGGCTCGTGGG
>JAXIPJ010000250.1:0-9033 GCA_045402985.1 Anaerolineales bacterium | reverse complement strand
GGTGTCGATGGTGGGGTAGGCGCCTTTTGATTTTTCCGCGTCAAAATACGCCGCGGCCTGCTGGGCGCTGATGATCGTCACCTTGGCGGGATGATCAGTCTTCGCCCGCAGGTAGACGAACTCCTCCTCACAAAGCGGACGTACGCGCCTCAACTTTGACACAACGACAGGTCGCTTGATGACCACTTCATTCCCTTCATCATCATGGAAGGGGATCGCCCAGCCACCGAATTTGTCGTAGCCTTCCACAGCATCGACGAGATGACCGTAGAAGGCATACCGCCGCATCTCACCGTCGGTGATCACATCCAGGCCGGCCTTCAGTTGAGTGTCAATCGCCTCGTTCACGGCGCGATCCTCAATCTTCTTGAATTCGACATGGGTCAATTCACCCGATTCGCGCTTCTTGCGGGCCTCCTTGAGATATGCAGGTCTCAAAAGACTTCCGATCACATCAGTTCGATAGGTTGCCATTTCGATTCTCCTTTCAGATTTTTCTGTCACAAAGGGCACAAACGAACATCTCCAAGTTTCTTATGCTTTTACCTGCCTGCGGACACGGTGCCAAAGAGAAGCCAGGGTGGGGATCAGACCGCGCGGCATCCATAGAAACAAAACAATGACGAGAATTCCATAAGCCACCTGCCGCAACTGGCCGAAGTCGATCAGGATCTCATCCACGATGGTGAAGGTGACCGCCCCGACGACCGGGCCGAAAAGCGTGCCAATGCCGCCAAAGGCCAGCATCACCAACACCACAACATCAACATGGCCGAACCCAAAGGTGGTTGGGCTGATTCGTCCTTCCGTGAGGGCGTAGGTCGAGCCAGCCAGTCCGAGCATCGCGGCCCCGATCAGCGCTCCATATACCCGGTACCGGGCAACATCGACGCCTGCCAGCTCTGCGGCAACCTCATCATCGCGGAGAGCGCGAAACGCCCATCCAATGTGGGAGCGTCGAATCAACCCATGGACGAGTAGAAAGAGGAGTACGAGGGCAAGCATCAGGTAATAAGGCGGTACCTTCTCTCGAAGGAAAGTGTCTGTGCCAGATTTGATCAAGCGTCCCGTATCCCCGCCGGTGAGGGTACTGAGCCCGAGCAGCAGGGCATCGAACGAAAGAGAGAAGATGAGCGTGACAATTCCGGTGAAGATGACCCCGAGTGAACGTATCACCGCAACATAACTGAGCAGCCCACCGATCAACGTGGCAGCGAGGGTCGCCGCAATTATGCTAGGCACGATGGGCCACCCGGCGTTGTCGGCGAGAATGGTCGCTCCGAAGCCGCCGACGCCAGCAAGGGCACCAACGCATAGGAATAACTGTCCGGTGCTGCCGAAGATCACATTGAAGCCAATAACGTAACAGATAAAAGCCAGCCCAAGGACGGCGACACCCATGAGTACGCGGGATTCGCCCAGCCAGACAGGTATCAAAGAAAGTGCCACCCCCACTGCAATGATGGGCATGATCAGCGCGCGGAGGGATCGAGAAGTGTGCGCCTCCGTCCCGCCGATCAGGGAGGTGCCGGTGCTGCCGGTGAATCGAGTGCTCATTCCTTGACTCCGAGTAAACCTGCCGGGCGGATGAGGATGGTTATGGCCGCTGCCCCGAGCAGGATGATGAGCGATATATAGGATCCAATGAGGTCTGCGGCGACTACGTTGACAATCCCCAGAATGATGCCGGCAAGCAATGCCCCGAAAACATTGCCAAGACCGCCAACCACAGTGACGATCAATGCGAATACAGTGATGGAGAGACCTGAAGTTGTATCAACAGGAGCGATCATCGAACGGGTGACCGCTACCAACGCAGCCAGGACTCCGCTCAAGACGAGGATCAGGCGAAGCATTTGCTTTGGATCGATGCCAATCAGCCTGGCTCCCTCCTCGTTTTCGATTACCGAACGTACCGCCCGCCCGAGGGAGGTGCTTCGGAAGAAGACGAAGAGACCCGTAATAGTCACAAGAGTAATCGCCGAGGCTAGCAGGCTGCCCCGCCGCATGGGCACACCTAGAATATCGATGACACCGCCCCCGATGTACAGGTTGAGCGCCTTAAGGGGATAGCGCCAGTTGAGGTAGCCGTCAATGATGAATGATATTCCCAGAGTGAGCAACAGGCTGAGCAAAACACGCGCTTCACCGCGCAGACGGTAGACCGGCCGCAGGATCGTTAGATCGAGCAGCAAGCCGAATAAGCCTCCAGCAAGAAGGCCGATCCCAACCGCAGGCACGACCGGGATTCCAGCATCCATGGCGAGCGCGACAATTATGGCGGAGGTTACTGCTATTTGCCCGTAACCGAGGTTGAGCACACCGCCTAACCCATAGATGAGAGTGAGTCCGGCGGCAAGGAGGCCGAACTGGAGTCCAAGTACGATTCCATCGAGAATGTTAGCAATCATGTTATACCCAGATAAGCGCTGCGGACAGCCGGATTGGCTGCCAGCTGTTCAGTTGTCCCTTCGAGTCGAATGAATCCATTTTCAAGAACGTAACCGCGATCACTGAATGCCATTGCCAGCGGAACCTGTTGTTCGGTAACCAGCACAGTCAGCCCTTGCTTACGCAACACATCGAGGGCCTCATAAGCCGCCTTCGCCAGCAGGGGGGCGAGCCCGGTGCTTGGCTCGTCAAGTACGAGGAGTCGGGGCTTTGACATTAACGCACGTCCCACTGCGAGCATCTGTTGCTCGCCACCACTCATCGTCCCGGCGCGTTGCCGGCGCCTCTCAGCCAGACGGGGAAATAGATCCAGGACGATTGACATTGTCTTGGGATCGGGTTTGTGTGGATACGCTCCAAGGAGCAAATGCTCATCGACCGTCATCCGGGGAAACAAATGCCGCGCAGCGGAAACGAATCTCATCCCAAGCCGGGCGATACGTTCGGCCGGGATCCCGGTAATGTCCTTGCCATCGAAGAAAACTTTCCCGGACGAAGGCGAGAGCAGCCCGCACAATGTCTGGAACAGCGTCGTCTTGCCTGCGCCGTTGGAGCCGATGATCATGACTGCCTCACCCGCGTCAACACGAAAAGCCACATCGTGGACGACATCATTACCCAGGTATCCGGCAGAGAGGCCTTTGACCTCAAGCATGTTTGATCTCCTCACCCAGATACGCCTCGATGACTGCCGGGTGGCGCATCACATCCTTGGGCAGGCCTTCTGTCAAAACATCCCCGAAGTTCAGGACAACCGTCCGCTCTGCCAGACTCATCACTGCCTTCATGACATGCTCGACCCAAATGATGGTCATGTTGAACCGATCACGAATCGTCCGGATGATTTCAATCGAGGCACCCAACTCGGAATCATTGAGTCCTGCCATCACCTCATCGAGTACGAGGAGCCGGGGCTGTCCGGCAATGGCTCGTGCCAATTCAAGAAACCGCTGCTCGTGCAGGTTGAGATTACCGACCAGATCATGGCTTCGATCAGCGAGGCCGACGAATGAAAGCGCCTCACTGGCAAGCTCGAGAGCCTGCTCTTCCTTTCGATGAGCTCCCGCCCGGCCAAAGAGAGCCCCGAGCGCCACATTCTCGAGCACCGTCATCGTAGGAAAGTGGCGGGGCGTTTGTTGCACCATCGCAATACCCATCTGACGAACGCGGTGGGCGGGGTGATGGGTGATATCCTCGCCGGAGAATCTAATCGTGCCGCGGGTTGGCACTTCGAGACCGACAATCAGCTTGAGAAGAGTGCTTTTGCCAGCGCCATTCGGGCCGACGATGGCCAGAATTTCTCCATCGTCGGCCTTCATCGTCACGCCGTTGACAGCGGCGAGACCGCCAAAGTGTTTCTCGACCTTATCCAGTTCGAGTATGGCCACTGGCGTTATTACTCTGGTTCATAAGGCGCGAGCGGGGCGGACTGGGTCAGCAGTTCCAACCACCAGTCGCCTGCTTCATTCAACCCTTCGGGAGCTGGACCCTCGCTGACCCGGAAGAAGATCGGAGCGGACGAAGCCAACTCGCCCCATTCGGTCCAGCTCAACGGATGCGCATAGCCTGGCGGGTTGAACTCGTGTGTATGCACGTACTCAGCGATAGCCGTACGGTCGTCGCCGACTTCACCAACAGCCTCGGCGACAATCTGTACGATCGCATACCCGGCTACGGCATCATCAGACATGAACAGGTTCTCGGAGAATGCCAGGTACCGCCGTGCTAGATCGGCGTAGCTGTCGCTGAGGTAATCGGCGCAGGCGAAATCGCTGTAGCGCCCGATGGCAAGATCCTGCAGACCTCCAACCGCCAGATCCGGCGGAATCCAGGCACCAGTGACCGGAACGTTCCCAGCTAGGTCGGCCGACAGCCTCACGATAGCCGTGTTACCCGGTGGATGGCCGGTGCCAACGATCATTTGGGCGCCGAAGTCGGCCATCGCCCGCACGAACGGGGTGAAGTCGGTATCCGGCGGGACCGGCGCGACTTCGATGGTGTATTCGATTCCCGAATCCGCGAATGCACTTTCCATGGCTGCCTTGAAGGCCTGTCCCCACGGGTAGTCTGCGACGATGGCCCCGACCTTGGTGAACCCCTGCTCCTGTGCATACTGGAGCACCGGCGCAGCGACCATCGGCGCGGCTGGCAGGCAGGTTCGGAACGTATATCTGCTGGCACGGGTGAGGGCGGCTGGGGTACCGGACTTCACAAGGAAGACCGGAACCTGCTCCACCTCAGCAGCTGCACCGACCGGCGCGCCAACAGCACTGGAAATGATACCGCCGACGGCCACAACACCCTCCTCGACAAGCCGCTCGAAGCGGTCAACGCCAACGTCGGCGTTGTTCTCTGAGTCCTGGGTGATGATCTCGATCATGCGGCCATTGACGCCGCCTGCTTCATTGATTTCCTGGGCGGCGAGCGCCATGCCGTCGCGAACTTGAACCGCCCACGGCGTGAAGCCGGTCAGGTCGGTCAACATACCGATCTTGATCGGCTCCGTTGAGGCAGGCTCGGTTGGGGCCTCTGTGGCTGGAGCTTCCGTAGCCGGAGCTTCTGTGGCGGGTGCTTCCGTCGCTGGCGCTTCGGTTGCAGGGGCGGCTGTTTCTGCCGGTGCACCACATGCGGTCAGGATCATTGTGATAACCAGAAGAGCAGGTATGATCTTCAAGGTGATCCCTTTTTTCTTGTTCATTCTTCCTCCAATTTGTAAATGAATTTCATCGGATACAAATACGACTTTTGTATTATGCCGACTCACGCTCCTTTCTCTACTTATCGTCACACCAACATGAATTACCGAGCAGTTCACGCGCAGGTGTAACAGAATTCGCGTCCAATAGCTTCAAGGCTATGAACCGGCACTACTAGAGTTCCATAGCGATAAATTGATTTCGCAAGTTGGCGTTTTGGGAGAGAGTCCAGCGAAGAAGGTTCAGACATGAAGCCTCCAATTATGGTTAGTATCGCATAAACCGCAAACGTGGACAAGAGTCTTGTTCGATTATATCGGACAAGATGTTTGAAATTCAAATTATACAGGCGTATAATGAATTAATGCTCCCCAGTCTTGAACTAGCAAAAAGTAGAATACGATGGCAGCCAAGAGGCACAAGATGTTCATCTGTCCGCTTGTGGCAGATCTGAGATAAACTTGGTGAGTAAGCACAATTGTCTTGTGTCCATGAACATGAAAAGACTTATTGGGTGATGCTGGAGGGCGAGCCAACTGCGGATAAACTGACTCAACTGGAGGGCGGGATTCAACTCAAAGACTATGTGACTTTACCCTGCAAGGCCCGCCTCATTCCGACCCCGAGCCTGCCACCGCGACCCAAGCCTGTCACTCCGCACGGTCCCACCGCATGGATCGAGATCAAGCTGCGCGAGGGGAAGAAGCGTCAGATCCGGCATATGACTGCCGCCGTTGGGTTATTTACGCTGCCACTCGTCCGCGTGGCGATCGGGAATATCCAGATGGGCGATCTGGGTGTGGGCAAGTGGCGCGAATTAACACCAGCTGAGCGAAATTTATTGAAATAGGCGGGCGGCCAGTTACCCTGTTTTCAAGCATTATAATTATTGCATGCCTCGGCACAGTATGTATGTTGTTTTTGTATTTGCGTTGGCTGCTCTGATCGCATTAACTACCACCACCACGTCACGCGCTGAGTCGGTCCGCATGCCATCCGCGGCGGGTTCTCCATTTGACCTCGTCAACGCTGTCAATGCACTACGCGCTTCGTATGGGTTGGCGCCTTACAGTATCAACCCCATCCTAATGTTTACTGCGCAATCTCAGGCGGACTTCATGGCGGCCACAGGCAATGTTTCACATACAGGTTTTGGCGGCTCCAGCCTCACAGATAGATTGCTCGCGGCCGGGTATCCGTTGGCAGGTGATCTATCACTGGGTGGATTCCGCGCGGAGAATATTACCTCCGGCAATGAAGACAGGTCAGCCCAATCCGCAGTGGATGGTTGGACGAGAGATGCACCTCACTTAAACACAATGATCTCTCCCAACCTTAGTGAGATCGGTGCTGGCGTGGCAATTGCCAACGGCAGAGTCTACTACGTCATTGACGCCGCGCTTCCGACAACAGGCGAAGTGCCTTCAGTGTCAACGGCCGTTGCAGGAAGTGGATCCACCGTCTCGTCGGCTGAAGCGAGGATCTCAGTCGCAGTTGTCAGCACGCCAAATGTCGAAGGCGACGTTATCCATGAGGTGCAGGTTGGTCAATCCTTATGGCAGATCGCAATTGCCTACGAAGCTAAGATTGATGATATTAAGCGGCTCAATAATTTGTTTGATAATAATATTTATCCCGGCAACAAGCTGTTGATCAAAACGGATGTGATGGTGCCGGTCGTGCCCACGGCATCAATGACTGAAATGCCAACCAGTAAACCAGCAGGGTTGCAGACGAATCCAGCGACGTCAGCTACGGCCGCGTCGCTGGAAACTCCTGTATCTGTTACATCGACTCCCAGTGAGATTTCCGAGGTAACACCAGTCGACAATGAGTCCATTATGGGGGTGGCGATCGGTATTATGGTAGTGGCTTTGCTGGGGGGCGGAGTTTTCACATGGCTGGGAAGCAAAAAGAAGGAATAGCTGTAACTGAAAAGAGGATTTTGACGTCATGTGTCTGTAAACTCGCTTCAGAATCTTGTTTGGTATAATTTTCACATTCGCTTCATTCTGCAACAAAAATTCATCATTGAAAGGGCATAAAATGCTCAGAAAATTCTTTTCATGGTTGAGAAAACCACTACCCAATGTGCTTTACATGGAAATGCGCGGGCAGATGTTCCGGCTTAACCCCGCGAAAGTGGGCATCAAAAGACCGAGTGACGATACACAAGTATGGGGTGTGATGACAGAGTTTACAGTGGATGGGGGATATGTGACCATGGTTTCGCTCGCGAACGGACGCACTTATATGTATTTTAGCTCTGGCAGCGGGATTCTTGGCGCCGGTGATTATTCGATGGTTTCAATTGCTTCTGCCGAGCTGGTAAAAACGGCGGAGAGATACGTCTCGCGAATGAAGCCGACCAAGGACCATCCGTTCCCGTCTGCAGGTCACACACGCTTCTATTTGCTCACATACTCTGGCTTGTATACGACAGAGGTTCCAGAGAGTCAGATGGACGGGGAGCATACTAATGCAATGTATGGGTTGTATGCTTTTACTCAAAACGTCATTACACAGATCCGCTTGATTTCAAGCAGAAGTCAATAGGCACTATCTTTTCTTGGTGTTTAAACGAAGTGCTGTTTCCATGGAAACGGCACTTCGTTTTTTATTCATTAGACTTCTTTGTGTAGGGCTGTGCTCTCTAACGCACTCATGCAAGTGGTCTGTTATTTTGTTTAAAGTCTATATGCAAAATCCACCAGAGCATGTCATTCTGAGAAGCGGAGCGACGAAGAATCTCTACTTTTACCGAAAACCTGCACAATTAGTACAAGACGAGACTCTCACCTGCACTGCGTGCAGGCGCAAGTGTCGCTCCGCTCAGAGAGACATGAATAAAATTTGTATACAGCCCCTAGTATTTATGGCAAACTGTATCGTAGGATACGGTTATTGCCTGAATCGACTACCCAGATGAATCCCTGCGGGTCAACCGCAATGCCTGAGGCAAGGCCCAGTTCTGCCGGCCCAACTCCAAAGGCACCCCAGGTACGTACAAATTCTCCGGTTTCAGTAAATTCAATGACGCGATAGCCTTCAGGGTCGGTGATAAAAACGTGCTCATTGGCTCCAGCTGCGATGAACGGTTTGTTATCCAGTGATTGACCGAACCACGCATTCACGTCCCATTGCAGGGAGGGGAGGTAGGTGCTGCCATCTTCGCTTGGAGTGAAAGCCTGGATGCGCTGATTCCATGTATCTGCCACATAGACAGTTCCACTGGGTGCCACGGCCACTCCCACCGGTTCATCAAATTGACCCGGGTCCAACCCCGCTGTCCCGAACTCTGTGATGTAGTTTCCGTCCTCGTCGAAAACAACGATGCGCTTGTTCCCGGTATCTGCGACGAAGACGTGCCCATCAGAGTCAACTGCGATGCCGCGTGGGCCCCAGAAGGAACTGCTGGATTCCGGCAATTCCGCTAATGGCTGACCGTACTGCCCCCAGCCTTTGATGGGAGTTCCATCCTCAGTGAATTTTTGAACGCGATGATTCCACGTATCCGTTACATAAACGGATCCATCCGGCCCGACTGCCACGCCCCAGGGTTCGTTGAATGTGCCGATGGGAGCATCTCCAGCCAATAGGTCTGCAAATGTGCCCCATTCATCCAGTAGGTCTCCGTCAAAGTTAATGTGCAGAATGCGATGATTGCGCGAGTCGGCCACGTACAAATCCTCGTTGAGTCCAGCAGCGATGGAACGCGGTGCGTTGAGGCCAAGCGGAGCATAACGATCTGCGCCGAAGATCTGATCCGCTGGCAGTGAAATGATAGCAGCCTCATAAGGGTCTACAGTGACAGGTGCTTCCGATGGGCCCACTCCGTAATTCCAGATCTGCGACGCAACATCCTTGCGGACGTAGAGTCGCATCT
>JAXIPJ010000355.1:0-1570 GCA_045402985.1 Anaerolineales bacterium | reverse complement strand
CGCGGGCAATTTCCGCTTCATGTTCGAGGACTTCGGCTGGGATCTCTTCCACCTTGAGATAGCGCGGCGCCGACGCGGCGATCTGCAACGCAATTTCGTGAGCCAATTCTCGGAATTTATCAGAGCGCGCCACAAAATCGGTTTCACAGTTCACTTCAACCATTACACCAACGCGTCCACCCCCATGCGAGTAAAGTTCCACAACCCCCTGTGAAGCCTCACGGTCCGCTCGTTTTGCAGCAGTAGCCATGCCTTTTTCGCGCAGCCAGTTGACTGCTTTTTGAAAGTCACCGTTTGCTTCGGTCAGCGCTTTGCGGCAATCCAGCACACCGGCATTTGTAGCGGCGCGCAGTTCCTTGATCATTTCAGTCGTGATTTCCATCTAGATCATCCTTATAATACTTCAAACAAATTATTCAGCGCTTTTTTCATCAGCGGCTGGAGATTCGTCAGCGGTGGGTGCAGATGCGTTGCCATCAGCAGAAGTTTCTGGAACAGATAGTACTTTGTCTTCATCTGTAGAAGTGGCTGGTGGAGATGCCGTGGTTTCAACAGCAGGTGCTTCGGGAGTGACAGTTGCGGGTGTTTCCGCAACTGGTTCGCGGGCGGCGCTCAGCTTTGCCAAAGTCGATTCACCAAGCAGAGCCACATCTTCCAATTCTTCCTCAGTCTCCACAATCTTCGGAGCTTTGCGGGCAGACCTGTCAGATCTGGCCCTGGTTTGCTCGGCAGGTTTCTCTTCAACATCTTCTTCCTTGCGCATGGCCTTGCCTTCCAGCACAGCATCGGCGATCTTTGCAACCAGCAATTTGATTGCGCGGATCGCGTCGTCGTTGGAAGGAACAACATAATCAATATTCTGCGGGTTGCAATTCGTATCCACCATGGCAACGATCGGGAGACCCAGCAAATTCGCCTCATGCACAGCGGACTCTTCACGACCCACATCGATGATGAAGAGAACATCCGGACGGCGCTTCATGCTGCGTGTGCCAGAAAGACGGGTTGTAAGGCGTGTGATCTCACGAGAGATCAGCAAGCCTTCCTTTTTGGTGAGGCGTTCAAGTTCATTGTTGTCACGCATTTTCTCGAGACGCTCAAGTTCCTGAATACGGGCATGCATCGTGGTCCAGTTGGTAAGCATACCGCCCATCCAACGTTCGGTCACATAGGGCATGCCACAGCGTGTTGCTTCTTCGGCAACTGTCTCCTGAGCCTGACGTTTCGTTCCAACGAACAAAACATTTCCGCCGTTCGCCACCGCATCGCGGACCACATTGTAGGCGTGATTCAACAACTTTGAGGTCTGTTGCAGGTCGATGATGTGGATCCCGTTACGCTCGGTGAAGATGTACGGCTTCATGCGTGGATCCCACTTGTTCGTACGGTGCCCAAAATGGACGCCGCTTTCAAGCAGAGCCTTCATAGAGATTACAGCCATTTATTACTCCTTACATTATCCACTCTCGCACGCGCAGACTTTTCTGGCGTTGAGCGGAATGAGTTTAGCGGGGATTGATAACCCGCTCAAGGACGCTTGATGCCCGTCCCAGGCAAGATGTTGCTCCCT
>JAXIPJ010000345.1:0-3318 GCA_045402985.1 Anaerolineales bacterium | reverse complement strand
CAGGAGATGATCCCCAGTGATGTTTCAGGGGTGATGTTCACAGCCAATCCGCTGACGGGACTGCTGCGAGAAGTTGTCATTGATGCCACGTTCGGGTTGGGCGAAGCGCTCGTCTCCGGGCAGGTGGAGCCAGATCATTATGTGGTGGATACCGTCAGCAACGCGATCGTCAGTAAGAAGCTTGGAGCGAAGGAAATTTCCACCCGCGGCAAAACAGGTGGCGGCGTAGAAACAATGCGGGAGGATGCCTCCAATCGGCAGGCGCTGACAGATGACGAAATCCTTCAACTTGCAGCACTCGGTGGACAGGTCCAGAAGGAATATGATTTTCCGCAGGATATCGAATGGGCATTTGCAGATAAGAAACCATACCTGCTCCAATCGCGCGCCATCACTTCACTGTATCCATTACCTGAAAAATCATTTGACCTATTAAAAATATGGTTTTCGTTCGCGACCATACAGGGTGTATTGGGTCCGTACACACCGCTTGGGCAGGATGAGATACGCTTATTGATCTCCGGCGCGGCACGAATATTTGGTGCCAATATCCACTTTACAAAAATTGACGCGCTGGTACCGGCAGGCGAACGCTTATGGATGAGGATAAGCGATGTGATGCGTCACCCGCTGGGGAGCAAAATTGCCAGGAATATTCTCCCCATCCTTGAGCCTAGTGTTGGAAAGATCCTTCTTCAGCTGAGCACCGAGCCAAAGCTTGGGGCAGGCAAGGGAAAATTTAAGTTCAGCACAATTCACCGCCTGGCACGTCTTGGACTGCCGGTGCTTGGACGTGTGCTGCGCACCATGTATAAACCTGAAAAGGCGCGCGCTGAATTCGACGCGCTGATCGAGCATGAACTTTCAAAGATGAACATCTCTACAACACGAGATATGCTCAACCGGCTGGCACAACGCATCGAGTTCATGGAGATGCGCACCCGTGCAGCCTTCCCTATACTTTTGCCGCGCTTCATTCCAATGCTCGCCCCCAGCATTATATTGCTCAATGAACTCACAGAACTGGCGGCGCAAACGAGTGAAGGGGAGCATGGCTTCTCACCTTTGGCATTGGAGGTGACGCGCGGCATTCCAAATAATGTCACCACCCAGATGGATCTTTCTCTTTGGGATACCGCGCGCATGATTCAGGCAGACACATCTTCTTTGGACATGTTCAACACCTCAGACGCCCCGACGCTTGCCCGCCATTATCTAAACGGGACTCTTCCCTCGGCCGCACAGAATGCAATCGCGCGTTTCATGGATCAATACGGCATGCGCGGCATCGCTGAAATTGACATGGGCCAGCCGCGCTGGCGTGAAGAACCAACCCCCGTGATGCAGAGTTTACAAAGTTATCTGAAGATCACAGATGAAAATTTTGCACCCGATGTATTGTTTGCACGCGGGGCAAAGACCGCAGAGGAAGCGATCAAGAAACTGGCAGCCGCGGCGCGTCGTCAACGCGGCGGATGGCTAAAGGAAAGAATGGTCCGTTTTGCTGCGCGGCGAATCCGTATATTGATGGGTGCGCGTGAAGCGCCCAAGTTCTTTCTCATACGAATGATGGGCATTATTCGAAACGAACTGCTTGCCAGCGGCGCAGACCTGCAACAGGCCGAAATCTTAAACCGGGCCGATGATATTTTCTTCCTGCATGTTGACGAACTCAAAGCACTTGCGAAAAACGAACCGCGCGATTGGAAGGCATTGGTCGCCGAACGACGCAGCGTGTATGAGCGCGAGGCACGCCGCAAACAGATCCCGCGTGTGCTGGTCAGTGATGGGCGTGCATTTTATGAAGGGGTTGGCGCTGAGGACAGCGGAGGCACAGTGATCACCGGCAGCCCCGTCTCGCCTGGGGTGGCGGAGGGAATCGTACATATCATTTTCAATCCGCATGAGGCTCAACTCGCGCCGGGTGAGATCCTCGTCTGCCCGGCCACCGACCCAGCCTGGACTCCGCTCTTCATGTCGGCAGGCGGGTTGATCACTGAGCTTGGAGGCATGATGACGCATGGCTCAGTTGTGGCGCGTGAATATGGTATTCCCGCGGTAGTGGGTGTGCATCAGGCAACGACGAGATTGAAGGATGGGCAACGGATTAGATTGGATGGGACAGCGGGGAAGATCTCAATCCTTGATGGCTAAAGTTTCATATTGCTCGTTTAGGGCAATAATGCCCTGATCAGCATAGCCGCCAGCCATTCTGCATATTTTTCTTTTGACCAGCCGCGGTCTCTGGTCAGGAGAAGGAAAACTTCGCCGCTCGTCAATGTCCATACAGTATCTCTGGCATAAGCCTCATTCATGTTATCTCGGAAGGGCCCGTTCGCGGCAATCTGCTGAACGGCAAAAGTCATATTTTCAAGGCGTTGTTTGTTCAGTTTCTGTACAATCCTGTCCAGGTCTGGTTCTGTCTTGGCGGCATCCGTCATAACTTCAAAGACCGCAGAAACCTGGTCAAGGTTATTAGCAACCACTCGAGCGAACATTTGTAGTTGACGGCGCCGGTCACGTTCCTGTGAAACAGCTTGGACATTAGCACGCTCAGCCATAGGTGTATGATCTTCAAGACCTGTAGCAGGGGAAACATTCATTAAACTAATAAGAATTCGTTTCTTATTCTTGAAAATCGCATAGATAGTTGGTGCGGAGACACCAGCTTCTGCGGCAATTGCTTCGGCTGTCGCGCCTGCATAGCCGCGTTCCGTAAATAACTTGCGCGCTGCCTCAAGAATATGTCGGCGCGTTTCGTTTGCTTGTGCCTGCCGGCGACTGGAATCGTATGTACGTTTTTGGGATTTTTGCTTTGTCATAGACCTTGACATTTCTTCAATTTCATTATATCATATTTATATTCAATATAGTAAACTTATATTAAAATCAAGGAGTAAAAAATGATCCAGCATGAAGTTTCTATCCATCTTAACCAGCCGGTAGAGCAGGTATTTGCCTTTTTAGTGGATACGGGCAAACTCTCCACATGGCAATCCAATCTTATCAAATCCGAACCACTTACCGAAGGCCCTCTACGCACAGGCAGCCGCTTCCGCGAAATTCGGCGGATCAATAATAAAGAGGAGGAGATTGAGGCCGAAATCACAGCTTTAGAACCCAATAAGAGACTCGAAACAAAGACAGTGACCAAGCCGCAAGCCAGGGTCAGCTACTCCCTCGATTCAGAACAAGGAGGCACACGGTTAAAGTACAGATTTGTTCTTGAAACGAGCGGTCTGATGCGGCTGTTGGAACCTATGATCGCCAAGTCCATCAAGGCAGACTCTGAGGCGGATTTTAAAACGTTGAGATCGG
>JAXIPJ010000205.1:0-4528 GCA_045402985.1 Anaerolineales bacterium | reverse complement strand
ACTTCCGCTTTGGAGACCAGGCCGCGTTCAACTGTCAGAAGCGCCAGCGAATTTGTGACGAACGGGTTCGGAATAAATATTTTTGCAGTATCACCCGCTTTGTATGCTTCGCGATCGGCTGTTATTTCCAATCTTTGATTCGGCAGGTCTGGCCAGGCCGCAGTGCCCGCACCACCCACCCATACCAATGTTTGTGCGCGTGCACCACTGCCAGATACATCCAGCATATAGGTGCCAGCGTTGGGCGGGACGAATGCAAGCCGTGCCTTACCATCCGGTCCTGTTACAAGATTGCTGCTATCACCGGGCGTGTACACTGGTGTGTATTTTGGGAAGCCGAAGCTATCTGTTTCCCGTTCCCATCTCACCTGTTTGAATTCAGCTGTAAGCGTTTGATCGCCTGATGGGTTTTGCGCCCAATCCACGGTATAGACTTCAAACTCGATCGGCGATTTTGCAGTGCCGGTCCATTGATCAGGACGAAGACCAATGTAAAAATCCGCGGGATGGACGCGCATTTCAGCGCGCGCGCTGATAGGCAAACCGGATTCATCCTGCGCGATCACTTCCAATGTGACGACTTGTCCCGAATCGGACTCAGGGATGGCGGGCAGGTCAATGGACAGAGTCCCCTGAGGTGTAGTCTGACCCGTGCCTTCCTCGATGAAATCCCCAAGAAAATCGGGGCCAAATCCTCCAGGGAAGCGATAGACGTCCAGCCACGAAGTATCCAATACACCTGTATCATAATTCGGCAAATAGAAAAATTCGGGCCGTGCGTAAAGCGCCCAGCGAACATCCACATTCCCCGCGGGTGCATCAAAGAAATAACGCGCATTCACATTTGCCCGCGCGGCAGAACCGAGCTTGATCTCATCTGCAGAAAAATCGACACTGAGGTTGATCTCCGGCTTGCGATACTCCGCTACCTGAAAATTAACAAAGAATTCAAGTGAACTATTCTCAAAGGTGTAATATCCGGGCACTGCTGATTCAGGCAATTCAAATTGACCATTGAAGGTGCCATACGGGGAAAGCTGCGCATTGAATGTGAGAAGCTGCGTGCCGTTCGCGTCCCGCAAGTTGAGCGGGATCTCGGTGAGTGGCGGCAATTCATAGCGGCCATTGAAGGCCTGCCGCACTATGCCCCGAAAATATACAGTGTGACCCGCGCGATAAATGGGACGATCTGTGTACATGTATATTTTGGTATATGGCGCGCGCACTTGTTGCACATAGCCAAAGTCCCAGGCAGCAACACCCGAATTCCACTGGCTGACGGCCAGCGCAAAATTATCATCACCAGGTTCGCCGAGTACCGCGTACGCCTGACCTGAGTATGCCGCGGTTGTGCCTTTCCACAATCCGTTTGCGTCTGTGGTACCTGAAGCCAGTTGAGTGCCAGTGTTATCGTAGATCACAATCGGCGCGTTCGCCACCGGCGTTTGAGATGGCAGATCTACTGCCCACACGAAGGCTTCCGTGGCACCATATTTGAACGTCAGGTTCACCTGGCTGGAAGCCACAAAGTAAACATTTTTGAATTGCTCTTTAATTTCTGGTGATGTTACATTGACATAATATAATCCCGGCAAAAGTTGATTGTTCTGTTGCGTAAGACCTAATTTCACATCTTCAGCCTCGCTGGGTGCCAGGGTGAACTTTTGTGAAAAAGTGGTTGGGCTGGTGGGAGTATATGCCTGTTGATTATCGAATGAATCCTGAAGAGGGAGAAAATCCTGCAAAGAAATGGGCGAAATAGTCACATTCGTGCTCGGCGTGTTGATGATAGTCGCATTCAATACAGGCTCATCGGGACGCACGAACAAAGTAGATGACCCAACCGAATTCACTGTTACCGAGGCAGGCACAGCTGGCGTACGATAGTTCAAAATGAATGGGTCACCCAGCGACTGTCCCCAGCGGTCTCTGATCAGTGCCGATAATTCCATAACATAATTCGTCTCGGGAACAAAATTGCCAAAAACAAAAAGACCCAGGCCATCCTCGGAAATCATCACTTCCAAATTATCCAGCTCGGGCGTTACCTTCACAGCGTTCGTATAATCCGCCTCGGCAGGCGGCGAGTTGAATGTAAAAGTAGTCGAACCGGGGTTTGGGTCTGTGGCGGTCACGGCGAAATTATCATAAGTTAGGAGCACCGCACCAAAATCTGTGCCGAGCGTGATGGCAGGCGCGCTACCTTGTGAGCTAGCCTCTCTGCCCACGTTCAAAATATAACCAACATTGCGTGCCAAAGTTTTCTCAGGGACGAATGTTAATTCTGTGCCCGCTTCATTCCAGGTGAACTTCCCATTCACTACGCCTTCTGTCCCACTGAACACGAAATTAGATTCGACACTCTCTTTATCCATTGGCTGATTGAACGTCAGTTTGATCTCAGGCTCAATTGGAAGCAATTGATCGCTAGGAGGATCCAACGTGACGACGCGCGGCCTGGAGGTTGTAAACGTCCATGTATTCCCCTCGCCGCCCGCTTCAGGCAAGCCGACGCCTGCCACCGTTTTCAAATCCGGGTTCAAGCGGACAGTGTATTCCGTTCCTCCCACCATGGGCGGATCTGGATAAAAAATATAGGTGCTGGTGTTGATCCATTCGCCGCCTCCCGAAACGGATGGCTCAATACTAAAAGCCGCAGGCAAGGATGAAGCCTCTGCGCCCAGCGCGACGACAGGTTGATTGAAGGAGACGGCGATGGCCGCGTCGACGACCACATCCTCTGCACCTGCTTTTGGCAGGATGTTGTTGGTACGCAAATAATCTGCAACTGGAAACTCGAGTTCGACTGATTCTGCAATCCCAAATCCGCTGGCTGATTGAATGGAGTTGGCAACTGAAATTTTCAGTGTTGTATTTGGCTGATATGGCTGGATGGGAGTAAACAGGAGAGTTGCGTCATCGTTCCATGTAAAAGTGCCCGCTGGTAACCCGCTCAATGCAGATACAGTCAGAGGTTTGTTCATGCCCTGATTGAAATAAAATGTGATGGGAGATTGATGACCGATCACGCTTTTGAGTGGGGGATTTGTTTCAACGAGTGCAGGAGGAAATGCCTGCTGCGCGGCCGTTGGCGCCGAGGCTGTAGGCGTGGGCGAAGTAAATGCTGGGAGGTTGGGTACGCTGCCACTGCATGATGTGAGCATCAAGGCAATGAGGAGGAAGCAATTCAAGACAAGAGAGAAGCGGCGTGTCGTCATAGGTCCTCTATAAAGAATATGCTCTTGGTGCGTCCTTCGGGCAGCATCCCTGGAGGCGCCACCGGGGATGGCGGCTGGAGCAACTTAACAATCCCAATTCATTATACACTCGACAGAATCAAAAAGGACGCGGTTTGTCCGCGTCCTTTCTTAATAAGACGATTTACTGTGCGCCGATCTCCACCAGGATCGCTTCGAGTTCCTGTTGGAAGGTGCTGAACGGTTGGGCACCTGAAAGAGTCTTGGTCTTGGTTTCTCCGTTGGCGGTATAGGTGATCAGGAAACCCGGTGTGCCTGTAATGCCCGCGGCTGAGCCATCGGCGAAATCCTGTTGGACCTGGTCTGCAAATTCTCCGCTATTGTAGCAACTGTTGAATGCAGCCATATCCAGACCTGCTTTTTCGGCAATGGCTTGCAGGCGGCGGTCCGTGAATGAGCCGACATCTTCACCCAGTACGTTTGCAAATAAAGTATTCTGCATTTCCCAGAATTTATCCTGGTCGGCGGCGCAATACGCGGCAAGCGCGGCATCCTGAGATTCGGTGCGGCCTCCACCCTTGTTCTGGCTGACAAAGTTACCCATCGAACGATAGATGAAGAGCACTTTGCCAGTATCCACATAGTGTTGTATCAGCAATGGCTGCGTCTGTTCATGAAACTGTTCACAGAACGGACATTGGAAATCTGCGAATTCTTCGATCTTGATCGGCGCATCCGGGTCTCCAGCCGTATTGCGCTCTGCGGTGGCAGGCGGGTTGGATTCCGCTGCAACAACTGCAGCGATGGGCCTGATCTGAGGCCAGACAATTGCGAAGACCAGAAATGCCCCCACCACGGTGATAATTCCAATTGTGAGCAGGCGGCGACGCCTTTCCTGCTGGTGTATTTTCTCGCGCCTTTCCTGCCGTTTACTTTTCTTATCGGGACTCATGAAAACTCCTTGTTTAAATATATTTCCGCATAAATTTTCCCATGCCCATATTGTTTTGTCCAGTAGAAAGTAAGGGACGTCTAATAAATTCTACAAAAGTACAACTTTCATGTGCAGGCGGAATTCTTCGAGTGATTATATCCTCAAAGATCATTCTTCCTTTTGATCTCATCGAGCGCCCACTTTGCATGTTCACGAACGAGTGGTTCAGGGTCTTCCATTGCCTGGTTGAGAACAGGTAGTGCGTGCCAGTCCGCGGTGTTGCCCAATGCAACTGCGACGTTTCGCAGGTAGCCGCGTCGCTTGGCGCGTTTGATGGGAGTCCGCTTGAAACGTCCGTTGAATTCCTGAGATGTAAGCTCCAGCTCATCGGTCAGAG
>JAXIPJ010000109.1:0-6624 GCA_045402985.1 Anaerolineales bacterium | reverse complement strand
GGTCTCTTCACATTTACCCGTGACTTTACAGCTTGCTGGCGACTCACATCCCTGCCCGGAATTCCCCCGGCGAACTGCACGAACGGGCCAATCAACTCCTCTGCAACACCTGGCTTTGTCCTTGCAAAAGGAACAGCCGTCCCGACCTCGACGCCTGAAGCGATTGTCCCGGAAGAGATAGCGTATCCCACCTGGGACGGCGCCAGTCGGATCAATATCTTGTTCGTGGGGTTGCGCGGCGGCGATCCACTCGAAGCAGATTGCCCCTTCTGTACAGATACTTTGATCCTGTTGACTGTGGATCCGCTCAAGAAAACGGCGGGGATGCTGTCCATTCCACGCGACATGTGGGTGAACATCCCAGGCTTCGGCTTTAGTCGCATCAACACAGCCTGGTCTCTGGGACGCGGCTCCAAACTACCCGGAGGCGGCCCGGCTTTGACAATGAAAACGATCTCCCACTTTATCGGTGTGCCGGTGGATTACTACGTGCAGGTGGATTTTGATACCTTCATCGACATCATCGATATGATCGGCGGCGTGGATATTCATAATGACGAAAATCTGCTTCTCGATCCTGTCTCGCATGGCAAAGACTATCCAAAAGTCAGATTGACCTGTTGTGGAATGCGGCACTTGCGCGGCAGGGTGGCCCTGGCGTATGCGCGTTGCAGGCATGCAGAACAAGGCTGTAAAGATGGCGATATCGGCCGTGCCAGACGTCAACAGAAAGTGATCTTTGCAATTCGGGATGTGGTATTAAGCCCCGAGAACTTTCCCACACTGCTGGCAAAGGCGCCCCAACTGTATAATACCTTTTCTCATGGTATCCACTCGAACCTGTCACTGAACGATGCCATTAAACTGGCTTTACTAATTCAAGATATTCCAAAGGAGAATATCCGTAACGCAGTTATCGATAATAGTATGATTCAATTGGGCAATGTTGTTTTGGGTGGACAAAATGCTAGCATCATCAGGCCCATTCCCGATCGGATCCGCATCCTGCGCGACCGAATCTTTACAACCAGCGGGCCGCTGACTCCACTGGCGCAGGGAGATCTGGCGACCCTTATGCAGGCGGACGGTGCCCGCGTCCGCATCTTGAACGGAACGTCAACAGCCCTGCTCGATACCCGCACGGGACTTTATCTATCGCAACAGGGCGTCGCTGTCAGAGAGTTTGGTGATACAAAAGCCACCAGCCGCACCACCATCATTCTCTATTCACCGAAGCTGTACACGTTACGATATCTAGCAGATATCTTTGGGATCACGAACAGCACGCCGATCCGCATACAACCAGACCCATCTCAAACAGTGGATATCGAAATACGGCTTGGTACTGATTGGATCAGCAAACTACCTTCAGGGTTTTAAAAGATTCCTTCGTGAAGATATTCCACATCTGACTTCCATTTTGCTAACGCGACCCTGAGGCGTGAGTGGCAGGCTGGGGCGGGGCAGCTGCAAGTCATCAATCATGTGCGATCCATGTGACAGTAACTCCATGAAGTATCGTGTCATCCCATGTGGAGATCATAATGTTGAACTCTTCCTTCTCCACGTCGGAGGGATGGAGTGCTACTCGCAGATTAGTGGTATGTTCGCAGTCGATGCCGCTGAGAGCAAGTGCTATAACTGGTGGCGCATTAAATAGTGGTTGGAATGGAATGTCGGGAGTTGAGAAGGTTCTGGCTCCAGTTCCGGTATTGAGATTCCATTCATTCATCTGAGCATCAAATCGAGCGACTCCTGTCTGGATCATACTGCCTCCTTATTGGAATTGGCTGGGTAAACTTGTCTCTTCGCGGCGTAACTATGTACTGTGTTAATACTTTCAACGCCACAGGTTATTTCCTGCAATTGCCATGCATGATATCGAATTTATTACCCCACAACATAATATTCAAGAACCTATTAATTCATGAACATTATAATGATCTAAATTCAAAAGTCAAGCAACTGTGAGAAAGGTAGAGAGAGGCAACAAAAAAAACAAATCTGAATCGCAGGTCCGCGAAGCAACCATGACCCCAGGATGATGTCACTTCGTTTTGCTTCTCCCCAAATTCAAGGACAGTCACATCTCCTAAATCTGCTCATCGGGCAGATCAGACTTCCAGCCGTAGGCCGCAAATGTTGACGCTTTCATTACATCCATATCCGATTCCAGTTTGATACACTATTAAGAAGGAGTCTATGATGCAAGAACTTTCTATGTATTGGCGCTTCTGGCTATTCTGGGTTCTAGCGTTTCTCAGTTTCCCGATTGCTGGGCTGCTCGCGAACCTCGTTGGCTCTGTCACCACCCCTGTGCGTGCCATACTCGCTGGCGCGATTGCTGGTGCCACGCTTGGCCTTATTCAGTGGTTTATTCTTAAGTCACGACTGCCATTGCTGTCCATCTGGTGGGTGGTCGCCACCAGCGTCGGGATGGCTGTAGGGCTTGCAATCAGCACGATGTTGCTTGGAAGTGAGACCGCTGGCAACGAACTCTTGTGGCGAGGCGCCATTACGGGTTTGTGCATCGGCGTTGCGCAGTGTATTGTCTTTCAAAGAGTCTTGCCCCTGCCTCAATCGGCCATCTGGATTGGGGTTGTGGGTCTTGGCTAGGCGCTGGCATGGTTTGTGACACGCGCAGCCGGCATTGACCTCAGCCCCAAATGGTCCGTGTTTGGCGTCAGCGGCGCATTGACTTTCCAATTGCTGACCGGGCTGGCGCTCTATTTCCTTCTACGCTTATCACAAGGAACGAAATAGTATGGAGCTCACGACACTTACGGGTCTCCCTTCGTTTCACCTCGGGAGATTCTGCGCCTCAGGCCATTAAATATTCATTTGAGCGCGGCCATACATTCAATTTCCACGCGCCCTCCAAGCGCCAGTCCACTCGTCCCGAAGGCGCTGCGAGCGGGTAAATTTTTGGAAAAATATCCAAGATAGACCTTGTTCATTTCCCCCCATTCACTTATGTCCGCCAACATAACTGTGACCTTGATGACATGCTCAAGCGACGAGCCATATTTTTCCAACGTTGTCTTGATGTTCTCCAGCGCCTGCCTCGTTTCCTCAGCGATCCCGCCTGGAACAAGATGTATTGCCTGATCTATCCCCATCTGCCCTGAGAGGTACAGCACATTCCCCATACGTACCGCTTCAGAAAACGGAAGACCTTTCATGTTTTCTGAAGTTAGATACTCAACATCCGATTGCTGTTCTGATTTCATATTGTGTCTCCAGTTTTTTTGATATTTTATATATTGTATCTTGCCATACCCCCTCCTACCTCCCCCAAATACGCAATGGATTCTGTAAATAATTATGGCGAGTATCCCCTTACACCACGTATACCCGCCGAGGTGGGCTTTAAAAAGTAATAAACAGAACTGCCAAAGTCTTTACATGATGATATAGGATACCCGCCTAAATATGAGCTTATTAGCCAAACCGAATGTGCGAACGGTATCTTCTTCTATGGTCACGAGGCGTTACCGCTTTTCTCGTTAATAACTAAACTTTTCGATTGCTTTCGCAGGCTCAGATTTAAATTTCAAGATTAGATAATTATGCGGCACCCTGTAAGTGCAGCACGTGAGTGAACAATCGAGAATCTCGATGCAAAGCTCATGCAGGTTGTGCAAACTGTTCCAAGTTGACCGCCACCAGTGGGAGCGCTTCTTCTACAAATTTTTCGAGTGCCGGACGTTTTTCCCTGGCGCGGCCCGCCCGGGCAGGTGTGCCGTGGCCGTAAAAAGATGCCAATCCATATATTGCCCAGGTTGCCACAGTCGCGGGGATCTCTGTAGGGATGCGCGACTTCGATTGCTCCAGCCAATAAGATAGTAATTCAAAGATCTGCTTCTTGATTGTCCCTTCTACGAGCGACTCGAATTGCTGGTGAGGTTGCGCATAGTTGCTGTGCAGACGGGAGAGGAATTCACAGACCGCTAGGATCAGGTTCCGCAGATTCTCAGGGGTGTAATGGCAGGCATCCAGCGTACGCTTTTCAATTTCCTTTATAAACAGTTCTTGGATTGTGTAATCCAGTAGGGCGTATTTATCTACAAAGTGTTTGTAAAACGTTGCGCGGTTAATCTGTGCTTTATCCGTTACATCCTGTACGGAAATAGATTCGAATCCCTTTTCAGCCAGGAGCTGCTCAAAGGCTTGCAAGATCAGGCTGCGGGTCCTCTTGACGCGCGGATCAAGTTTTTCTGCCAGTTCTTTTGGGTTAGGCGACATTTTCACTCCCGTGTTGCTTAGGCAACAGATTCAACATTTTGATGCTTGAAGCGACAGGTATGAAACATTAGATTAGCAACATCTGTTGTTTAGAATACAACTGTATATTACTACTCAATACAAGGAGAGTCAAGATGAATAGCATATTATCGAGAGCAGGAGACCTGGGAAACCTGGCGGGGGTGAAGGAGCGCGAGGCCGTGCTGGTAGAGGATGCCGCGTTGATCCGGATGATGGGTATGCCGGTCCTGGAGGCGCTTCCTTCTGGTGGGGCCCCTTATGAATTGGTTGACCCCTTCATTCTCTTGCACGAAGCACAGTTCCCTTTGTCGCAAATGGTTGGCAAAGACACTAAGCATCCGCACCGGGGTTTTGACAACGTCTGGTACGTCCTGCAAGGATCGGCAAGTACCGGTCACAGCACGGGGCCCGGCGGATCTATAGAGCGGGCGCGTCTCTTCAAGGGGTCACTCCTCTGGCTCAGGACGGGGCGAGGCGCGTGGCACGCTGAGGCGATAGGAGAAGACGAGGTTAAAGAAGGCGACAGCGATACCATATTCCGCAGCGTGTTGTTCTGGGTAAACCTGGCTCGCAAGGATAAGCAGGTCGAACCGAGGGCGCGGGTTGTGCACGCGGACGAGATCCCTACATACCGTGAGGGCCACGCGACCATTCGAGTCTTGGCAGGAGAAGGTTCTCCCGTACAATTGGGGACGCCGGCGCTGATCCTCGACGTCGAGCTGCCCGAAGGCGGGCAGGTGACGACGCTGGTACCTACGGAGTTTCAAGGCTTCGTCTACCTGCTGGAGGGGGAAGCGGCTTTCGGGGCGAACAAGCGTCAGGCAAGACCTCCTCAACTGGCCCTGCTCGGTCCGGGCGGGAAGCTCACGGTGACGGATGCCGCTCCCGGCACCCGGTTCATGCTCTTTGCGGGGGAGCCGTACCGAGAGGTTCCCTTCTTCAACGGGCCCTTCGTGGACTAGGCCGTCACAGGTGAATGGAGGTTAACGCGATGTTAGACTGGAATAGCAAGATCATCGAAGAGTTTCGAGCGAACAAGGGAAGAGTGGCTACCTTCGCACGACAGCCGCTCTTGCTTCTCACTCACACCGGTGCGAAGACCGGGAAGCGGCGAACGAACCCGTTGGCGTACTTCCGCGATGGCGACCGCTACATTGTCGTTGCGTCGAAGGGTGGCGCGCTGACGAACCCTGACTGGTACTACAACTTGCTCGCGAACCCACGGGCGATAATCGAAGTGGGCAATGAGCGACTCGAGGTGACCGCCGAGCCGGCGGGTCCTGCTGAACGCGAGCGCCTCTGGGCAATGGTCATCGAGAGGACACCGACATTCAAAGAGTACGAGAAGAAAACGCGCAGGACCATCCCGCTCGTGATCCTGACGCCTTCGCTGCCTGGCGTTGGCAGGGCGAGGAACGTGTAATATTGAGCCACAGCAATCGTAACTAAGGAGGATACTTACACCATGCAACATCTCGAATTTGGACTTGACACATTCGGCGATGTGCCTGAGGACGACTTCGGCACCCCGCTGTCCTACGCCAGGGCGATCCGACAGGTCGTCGACGAGGCTGTGCTCGCGGACGCGATCGGCGTTGATGTTATCGCCCTTGGCGAGCACCACCGCCCGGAGTATTCGATCTCGACCCCGGAGACCGTGCTCGCCGGCATCGCTGCGCGGACCAACCGTATCCGTCTCGCCTCTGGCGTGACCGTGCTGAGCTCCGACGATCCTGTCCGCGTGTTCCAACGGTTCGCGACCGTGGACGCGCTCTCGCACGGCCGGGCCGAGGTCATCCTTGGGCGTGGCTCCTTCACGGAGTCATTCCCCCTCTTCGGATACGACCTGCGCGACTACGACGTGCTGTTCGAGGAGAAGATCGAGCTCTTCGCCAAGCTGCTCGAGGAGAAGCCCGTCACCTGGAGCGGCACCCTGCGGGCACCACTCGACAACGCCGACGTCTTCCCCAAGACCGAGTCCGGGCACCTGACCACCTGGGTGGGTGTCGGCGGTACACCCGAGTCGGTCATCCGCACCGCGCGCTATGGGTTTCCGCTCATGCTGGCCATCATCGGCGGTGCCCCCAAACGCTTCGCATCCTACATCGACCTCTACCAACGCGCCGCCGCGCAGTTCGGCACGACCGCTCATCCGGTCGGGATGCACTCGCCGGGCTTCATCGCCAACACGGACGAGGAAGCCCGGAAACTGCACTGGCCACACTACCGGGTCATCCGTGATCGCATCGGCGCACTGCGAGGCTGGCCGCCGATACGCCAGGAGGAGTATGAGAGAGAGATCGAGCACGGCTCCCTCTACATCGGCTCGCCCGAGACGGTCGCCCGCAAGATCGCCCG
>JAXIPJ010000195.1:0-3504 GCA_045402985.1 Anaerolineales bacterium | reverse complement strand
ACCCTGAACCGGTACTGATTGCGGCAGAACCTGGTTTGCACATCGAGTCCGTGCGGCCTGCAGTCAGGGTCATGATGATCGACGGCATAAAGTCGTTCGTCTCGGGGCTGACAACTGCGCAGGCTGTGTTGAGCGCGGAACAGGTATTTGATTTTACAGAACGCCTCTTAAACCCGCGGACTCCAAAAAAGGAATCTATCTCGCCGCGCACTGCGCCACAGGGATCTTCTCAGCAGGAAGTTTCGCGTGCCCGCTCCATCTTCAACGCCTCAGAAGAAGCGAAACCGTTCGACCCGTCAGATTTTGATTTTGCGATGACCGATGAAGAACCATCCATCGAAGTAGAGTCTGGAGCATTAAGCCAGGCGAATCCTGCCCAGACTTCAGAACGTGCGGCACGCCAAACGAACAGGATCCTTGGCATGACGCCCGCTCAACTCGCGGTTCTCATCGCACTCGGGCTGGCATTGCTATGCATCCTGGCGGGGTTTGCCTACATTATCTCCACTACGTCCTGAAAAAGCTTTGAATCCTTTTCTGTCCATCATTATCCCTGCTTATAACGAGGAGATCCGCCTGCCCAACACCCTGGAGCAGGTGTTTCATTTTCTTGAAAAACAATCCTATGCCTCAGAAGTAATTGTTGTTGAAAACGGCAGTACCGACAAGACATTTGAATTTGCGCAAAGACTCACGCAGCAACATAAAAATCTGCGCGTGATCCATAATGAAGAGCGCGGCAAGGGAGGCGCCGTATTGCGCGGGGTACGCGAAGCAGTTGGCGAGTATGTTTTTATTTGTGATGCCGACCTCTCCATGCCTGTTGCCGAGATCAGCAAATTCCTTCCCCCGGCCCTTAATGATTTTGATATTGCCATCGGTTCGCGCGAAGCCCCGGGCGCGGTCCGTTATAACGAGCCTTATTATCGCCACCTTACCGGCCGCGTATTCAATATGCTCATCCGTTTGATGGTGCTTCCGGATCTTCAGGATACCCAGTGCGGCTTCAAGTGCATGCGGGCCGAGGTGGCGCGCGATATCTTTCCTTTTCAAACTCTCACCGGCTGGGCTTTTGATGTCGAGTTACTTTACATTGCCCATCTGCATGGCTATCGTATTCTTGAGATCCCCATCGACTGGTATTTCAATGCGGATAGCAAAGTGCGCGTCTTGCGCGACTCGTGGCGCATGTTCATCGACCTGCTTGTGATCCGTCGAAATGCAAGGCTTGGACTCTATGACCGCAAACCCTGACCTGAAATACGAAAAGCGTCTCTGGCCTCACTTTAAATACATTGCCGGATTAGACGAAGCTGGACGCGGCGCGCTCGCTGGACCTGTCGCGGTGGGCGCGGTGATCCTGCCGAATGACAGAACGCATCTCGCGCGGACTTTATCCGGGGTGCGCGATTCCAAGCAGATGACCCCACTCGAGCGCGAATCTCTTGCGCCGCGTATCCGAAAGACCGCGCTGGCGTGGAGTGTGGCATTTGCATCCGCCGAGGAAATTGATTCGCAGGGAATCGTCCGCGCCACAAGGCTGGCGGCAACGCGTGCGTTATATGACCTGTCCATTTTCCCTGAATATTTGCTGACTGATTTTCGCCTCGAATTGCCGCAGCTTGATCTCTCACAAACATCCCTCGTGAAAGGCGATGTACATTGCCTAAGCATCGCGGCCGCCTCTGTACTGGCAAAAACTGCTCGTGACGCCTGTATGCTTGATCTGGATTCGCAGTATCAGGGTTATGGGCTGGGGAAACATAAAGGCTACGGCACCCAGGCCCACCGTCTCGCGCTGAAACGCATGGGGTATTCGTCCATTCATCGAAAGTCATTTTCAGTTAAAGAATTACACATTACATAATTACAAAGATTGCTCCCTGCGCCGTCCTCGGAGCAGGATTTATTTGCAATGCGCCGCCGAGGACGGCGGCTTGAGCTTATTTAGGAAATTAAGCGGGGAAATGTTTAGCTTCGTTTACTTCTTCGCAAAAAGAATTTGGTGATCTCTTCCGCGATGGCAGGGATGATCGCCAGGCCGAGCACCACGCCCCATTCGCGTCCGCTGAGAGGCTGGGTGTTGAAGATCGGTTGCAGGAAAGGCAAATTCACGACCAGTAACAGCAGTGTGATCGAAAGCCCGACCGCGTATTGCATGTAACGATTCGAAAATACACCGATCTGGAAAATGGATGCGCGTTCCGAGCGGACCGTGTAAGCACGAAAGAGTTCAGCCAGTGAAAGAGTAACAAAAGCCATTGTTTCCGCAATTTGTACATCTATGCCGCTCCAATCGTGTCCCAAAAGATAAGTGATCGGGTTTCCAACTACCGAAGCGCCCGCCTCAAGATGCCAAAGCAAACCGAGTGTAAATGCCATGAGCACTGCGCTGGTCTGTGCGATGGTTTGCACAACGAGACCGACCATCATACTGCGGTTGACAATTGGCTCCGATTTAGAGCGCGGCTTTTGTTGCATAATGTCGGGGTCGCCTTTTTCGACAGCAAGTGCCAATGCTGGAGCGCCGTCTGTGATGAGGTTGAGCCATAGCAATTGGATGGCGGTGAGCGGCACGGGAAGCCCAACCAACGTGGCCAGGAAGATGATCATGATCTCTGCCAGGTTTGAGGAAAGCAGGAAGAACACAAATTTACGAATGTTCGAGTAGATCACGCGTCCCTGTTCAACAGCAGATACGATGCTCGCATAGTTATCGTCTGTGAGAACCATGTCCGCGGTTTCCTTGGCGACGTCTGTCCCTGTGATGCCCATCGCAATACCAATATCTGCACGCTTGATGGCAGGCGCGTCATTGACTCCATCGCCTGTCATCGCCACGACTTCGTCGTTTGCCTGGAGCGCATCGACAATTCGCATTTTGTGTTCGGGGGATACGCGAGCGAAGACGGCTGTATCTTCGATGACGCTCTTGAGTTCTTCGTCAGACATTGCGTCGAGTTGCGCCCCCGTCATCACATTCGTGCGATGTTGAAGCATGCCTATGGTCTCGGCGATGGCGCGCGCCGTATTGGGATAATCTCCCGTGATCATGACGGTGCGAATGCCAGCTTCGCGCGCTTTTTCGAGGGCAGGCCGCACTTCAGAACGGGCGGGATCGATCATTCCCATCAGGCCCACAAAGACAAGTTCCTGTTCCAGATCCTCAGTTTTGATGTGTTCCAGGTTATCAGGTACATCTTTGGTGATGCGATAGGCAACACCCAGCACGCGCAGAGCATCTTTTGTCAATGTGTCGTTGGCAGCCAGGATGCGCTCTCTGGCTTCGTCATCCAATTTCCTGGGCGTATCATTCATGCCTTGATACTGCGTGCATAATTCCAAGACAACATCCGGTGCCCCTTTGACGGCGATCACATCCCAGTCTTTATGTTTTTCATCAATAAAGGGAGAGGGGTCCGCACTACGCGGCGCTCTCACATCGTGAATGGTGATCATACGTTTGCGTTCCGAGTCGAACGGAATTTCATTTTCGCGCGGGTA
>JAXIPJ010000074.1:0-3140 GCA_045402985.1 Anaerolineales bacterium | reverse complement strand
CGATAGTGAGGTGGGGCGAGCAATATCAATATTTCGTCTGTATTCGCAAAGGGATAGCCTGTGGAGCGCAATCCCAAAATGGGGATGCCTCTAAATTCATCTTCATACGTAATGTGGGCATGACCACACAGAATCGCCAGCACTTTTTCTTTTGTACCCGGTTGGGCAACTATCTCCCAAAACTGATCGATGTCGTCGGCAATGAACTCATCCAGCCAGCGGCTTCCCATCGGTTTCACATGCTGGTGACAAACAATCACAGATGGCAGATCAGACTGCAGAGCTTTCGCAAGAAAATCGCGCGTCTCAGGGAAAAAGTAAGCCTTGGATTCCGATCCCCAATCCATGAAAATGAACTGGATGCCTTTATGCACAAATGTGAAATTGTATAAACTCGGCGGCTCTGAATTTGAAAACAGATGGCGCGTCATTAATTCGCGGTCGTCATGGTTGCCGGGCAGGAAATACATTGGGTAACTACTCAAACCTTCGATGTTGACCTTTTGAGGTCCCGGCAAAGAAGCGGGTGCCTCTACGCCCAGTAGCTTTACTGCGCTTTGGTAGGTGACATCCGTAGGTGGCTCCACCAGGTCTCCGGTGGAGATGATGAAATCTGCTTTGTCGGCGACGGTCTCCGAGATATGTCGCATGACCATGCGCAAGGCATGCCCGGGCGAAAAGCCCTCCCGTAGCTGCTCTTCGGACTCCAGCAAATGATGATCGGTGATCTGAATAAAAGAAAACCCTTCCATATTTATTTAGCCTGTAATACAGCCGATTTGTTGATCTTCATTATATTTCTCATGGATATATTTATTCTTATGGATATGGGGGACCAAATACCTGAATACCATAATAACTTGAATAACATATTGTAGGCCAGTATTTCTCGTTGTCAGTTGGCCTCTCCAACCCGGCCCAGTTATCCATGGCAGGGATATTTACAAATGCCAGATTATTAGCTTTCGCCTGCAGAATCTGTGCATCGACTTGATCCCATTTCTCAGCGAAATCGATATAAGTATGACGCTGTTGAACTAAATTCCATGTCCCTACGATGGTGGAAAAACCGATCAACATAGCAATCGATAAAATAAGCACATTGGCACTGAGCCATGCAGGGCCGTACCTGCCTGCCAACAGGCCTCCCGTTAAGAAACTTGCACAAAGAATGCTCCCTGTAAGAAAGAACACCGGGATTATCATGGTCCGTGTTGGAGGAGGTTCAGAGTATCCATACACGCCTGGAGGAAAACAAACAAAAGAAACGGCAATGCCTCCAAAAATATAGGCAGGGATAAGCCGTGTTTTGACAGGGATAAAATCCTGGTAATGTCCGCCGATCCACATGGTTGCAAGAATGGCGCCAATCAGGCCGGTGATTTTTGCTGGTTCCAAAAAGAACCCACCGATGAATGATCCATATGCCTGTATGGAAATTGATGCCAGCTTTATAAAATCTGGTGAAGGAGGCAGAAGTGCCTGTCGTAGCGCATTACCAGGAGATAGGACAACCACGATCAGTGAACAAATCGCCCCGGCCAGACCGGAGTATAGAATCATCAACTCCGTCCTTGGCCTGTTCAGCAATTTCAGGCCCTGTAGACTGAGCAGAAATAAAATGAAAGTTATCTGTGCAATGGCAATTGTTTCGCCCATCCCGCCGCTTATAAAGAACAGAATAAAACCAAGGCTGCAGCTCAGCGCCAGATTTATTTTTGAAGATCGCTTAATAATTTGAAATATAAGAATATAGCCAGTCAAAACAGCCAAAGGGAGAGCGTAGGAACGCAGACCATTCCACCAGAACAGAGACTGCGGAACATTTGGGCTAAGTATAAGCACCGTGAATAGAAAAATACTTCCCAGAGCAAATGAATGTAGAAAAGCATATTCGCCTTTTTCGCGCAGATACAGGTATGGTATGAAAATAACAAATATCAGCCATAGAAGTATTGTTACGGGCACAACATAATGGAGTTTGTACGGACCCATCACAAATTTAAGGATCAGCCAGTCTGCTGCAAAAGCTGTATACCGTCCGCTCCAGTTGAGGTACCAGTACCATGTTGAGCGCAGTAATCCAAGCCGATCTGCAAAATATATTGAGCAAAAATCATCTGCAAGCATCCGCGTGAAGTTGCCGATGTAGGCATGGGCCGCAAGTCCCATGCTTGCAAATGTGCTGAGTAGAAAAAGGGTCAAATGATGTTTTGGCATTCCAGCGATATACCGATCCATATGAGAGGCCTTGCAAGGCACTCAACACATTTACCTATGGATCATTCCTCTTGCAGTCACGGATCAAACGACGAAGCGCTTTATCCCGTCTTTTAGATAGGGTACATTGAAGTTGATCTGAAAGCCGAGGCGCAGCCGACTCAGACGCAGATAAGTTAGCAGTTGTTTCTGATAAAGTGGGTTCATTTTTTCAACTGAAAAAAGTTCCACGATCACACATTTTTCGATCAGCATATCAAGGTGCAAACCAGATTCAAGCTTTATGCCTTCAAACATAATAGGGAGTTTGACATCTGTTTTAACAACCACTCCGCTCTTTTCAATGACGTGCTTCATCGCAACCTGATAAACAGATTCCAGCAAGCCCGGCCCTAAAGTAGTATGAACCTTGAAAGCCGCATTAAGCGCGATCTTTCCAAGTCGTTCAACATCAGCCGGTATGGGTTGGAAGACCCTCTGTGTTGATGGGGTTGATGGATACATAATACTCCGTACCTTTGTCTTAAGAGCCTTCTACATTAAGCGCTCAGGTCGCTTAATGCTCCAAGGACTGCCATCAAGGATGGATAATCATCTCTCAACAGCGTGATTAACTCATGTGTTGCTCTCTCTCTCCATTGATCACCGTTCCTTCCATGTGCGCGCGTTGCCTGCCCCATGTGCGCCGCCATCACCTCGCCAATAGGCATATCCTTCGCGCCTAGCAGATGTCGAAAATACCCAAAGCGTCCTACGGACGTAAAGCGCGCCACATCCTTGTCATCGCATAGATAGATGACATCCAGACTGAGCGGCGGACGCGGCGGCAGCAGATGATATATCTTCCCGTCCTGCTCATAGCCAACGGTCAGCACAGACATTTCCACGGGCACAATGCGCCGCTCGCGGTTATCTTTCAA
>JAXIPJ010000409.1:0-15758 GCA_045402985.1 Anaerolineales bacterium | reverse complement strand
TGACTTTTCCACTAGCAACCAGTTCATTGAATTTGAGTCCAGCCTTGGCGCGCTCGCCATAACCGAGCCAACAGATACGCGCGGGCAGCCCCTGAAACGGAACTTTCTCACGCGCCAGCTTCAACCAGCGATGCAGATGTGCGTCATCCGGGAACAATTCCATAATGGCTTTATCCGTAATGTAAATATCTTCCTTGTCACCCGAGAGCGCCACCCAGCGGAAAGGCCCCCTGCCTTCGCAGAATAATGGGCGAATATAGGCAGGCACAAATCCCGGAAACTCGAACGCATCGCTCACGCCATTATTAAAAGCCTGCTGGCGGATATTGTTTCCATAGTCAAATACTTCTGCGCCAGCGCGTTGAAAATCCAGCATGGCGCGCACATGCGTGGACATTGAATCCATTGCCATCTTCTTATATTTTTCAGGGTCGGATGTACGCAACTCATCTGCGGCTGTCACCGATAAACCGGATGGAACATAAAACAGCGCCTCATGGGCAGACGTTTGGTCTGTCACCACATCGGGAATGACTCCACGCTGAAAGAGTTCCGCGTACACATCCGCGGCGTTGCCGATCAAGCCGATCGAGATCGCGTTGCCTGCAGCTTTATTTTCCTCAACGAGTGTCATCGCTTCTTCGAGCGTATCAACGACTGTATCCACATACCCAATTGCGCGCCGGCGCTCTGCGCGTTCGCGGTCCACTTCAACGATGAGTCCCACGCCTTCGTTCATCGTAATGGACAGTGGCTGCGCGCCACCCATGCCGCCGAGGCCCGCTGTGAGAACAAATTTCCCTTTTAGCGATCCCCAGCCTTTGAGTTTAGCCAGCGCGCCGAAAGTCTCATATGTGCCTTGCAGGATTCCCTGCGTACCGATGTAGATCCACGAGCCAGCGGTCATCTGCCCGTACATAATGAGTCCCTTTTTGGCGAGTTCGTCGAAGTGTTCCCACGTTGCCCAATGAGGCACAAGGTTGGAGTTGGCGATCAAAACTTTCGGCGCGTCCTTATGCGATTTGAACACCACCACAGGTTTGCCCGATTGCACAAGAAGTGTTTCATCCTCTTCGAGATTCTTGAGCGAATCAAGAATCGCATCGAACGATTCCCAATCGCGCGCGGCCTTCCCGCGTCCACCATAGACGACAAGGTCATCCGGCTTCTCTGCCACTTCAGGGTCGAGGTTATTTTGGATCATGCGATAGGCGGCTTCGCTGAGCCAGTTCCTGCAGGTGAGATCAATGCCCCTCGGGGCGCGGACAGTTCGAGGTCCAGACATGATGCGTCTCCTTATCCAAATAAAAATCCCTCGCGGCAATATACGATGCAAGGGAAATGTCAAAATTCAGGTATTGTTCTTTTCGAGCACAAACAAACGATGCCGTGAAGGCCGCCATGGAGTGGGCCGAATACTTTCGACAGTGATCAGTTTCGTATCCAAACTTTTGAAGATGGCCTTCCATTCGGTTTCTGTTTTGAAGTTGAATGGAAAACTCATATCTTTCGAGATGAGAATGTTTCCGTACCAATCCAGGATTTTCAGAAGTTTGAGCTCCGGTTGATTTTGGTAAACATCCTCCAGAACAATCAGCCTTTTGTTTGCAACCCTCAGACCCTCATGAAGCGCACGCATCGGATTTGTGATATGGTGCAATGTGAAGATCAGAAATACAACATCAAAACAACCGCTCTTGAATGCCAGGTTTTCACCAGAGCATAAACAGAAGTGGTGGTTGTTGTGATTAAGGCGGATCACATCCGCACCAAAGGCAGTGACTCCGCGTTTCTCCTGGATCATCTCCGAGATCCGCATTGAGCCGCATCCGCAATCCAGGACGGTCTCATTCGGGTGGACGAATTTGGATAAATGGGTGGCGATCTGATTCGCGCGATAGTTTGAAAAGGAATGATATAGCCAGTTTGAGTCCAAGAGAACTCTCCCGCGTGATTGAATTGGGATTAAAAAATCCCTCGCAGCAATTATACGACGCGAGGGATTGGGCTTTCGAAAATTGCGCGCCATTACTCCAGGAGTTTGATCGAGTCGATGAGGTTATCGAGGATGGGGAAAAGTTCACCCGCAAATTGTTGTGGGGTTGCCAGTTGAACCATGATCACCTTATTATTCGCCTTGAAAATAATCGTCTTGGAGCTCGCCTGAACATTGGTTCCGCTGGCCGTGGGTGCTGATTGCTGGAAATCAAAAGTTCCGATCTCAACTCCGTTGGCATTGGTCGTTGCAAGGCTGTGGCTTGAAATTAAACTTGCACCTTGTTGTTCCAGTAGATTTTCAATGGCCCCCGTCACAAAATCCATAGGCATCGAAGACATTATTTTGTCATCAATAGCGGTGATCGTCAGGTTTGTGGAAAAGCCATTGAAGATGTAATCAGAGTTTTCATTGACCGCGATGACCCGGATCACATTTGGGTCAAGCTGTTTAAATGCATCTGCTGTATTTTTAAGATCAGGATTCGCCTCTGACATTTCGTTTAAAATATCGGCTATATCTTCCGCACTAAGCGGGATGACGAACCAGCCTTCCGGAAGCGACAGTTGATATTTATTATCGTAATCAATAAAGAGCGTTGAGCCATCCGATTGTTTTTCGGTCGTGGCGCCGCTGGGCAGTGGAGTTGGTGTGGGCGTCTGGGTTGGTGTTGACGTGGGTGTTGGACTGGGCGTAAAAGTGGGGCTGGGTGTAAAAGTGAGGGTCGGCGTGGGCGTGGCGGTGGCAAAGATACTGGAAATATCTGCAACCCCGCAAGACATGCCTGCCAGCGCAAGCCCTGACGCAAAAAGGGCCAAACTGCGAAAACCACTATATTTTTCCATGATCTCCTCCTCAAGTTTTAAGACGACACCTTCCCGGCTATTATAGCTGGGAAGGTGTCGGAACTGAAGTGTCACAGCTTGTTTGGAAATCGAACAGGCGCTATTCCTTGACCGTCACATTTCCTGCGCCCATGTTGACGACAATGTTCAACGTTGGGCCCGAGCCTTCGTGTGAATATACATTTCCGCTCTGCGACCAGCCATTACCCAAATTGATATCGGTAAGTCCGCCATCCATTGTCAGCATTGCGTCCACGCCCTCAGGAATGATAAGGGTCAGATCGCTCAAACCGGTATCAACCTTTACTGAGGCATCGCGCTGCAATTCACCTGAAAAATCCAGCGTGTAACTGCCTGCGCCGCCATCAAAATCAAATGTGCTGAAATTCGCGTTCCCCAGTCCGCTTAACTTCACCTCCGAGGCACCCGTTGAATAAGCCAGCCTGGACATTTCGATCAGGTTTGGCTCTGAGAACGAAAGGTTCACACTCGCCGCGCCATCCTTCACGGTCAGGCTTTTTAGCGAGAGCCCGCCAAGTTCCATGTTGCCTTCGTACGCGCCCGCGTCGATCGTTAAATCCATTGGCGTGCTTCCGAGCTGAAGATCCCACTGATTCTTCATTCCGTTAAAAGGCGGTATGCCATCAAAGTTGCCCTGTTTGATCTCGATGTTCGCGCCATTTTTAATCACCTCAGGCTTCATCTCTTTGACATTGTAAAGCGCGGTCCCCTCAACAAGTCCATCCGCACCGGATGATAATTTCAATTCGCCTGCTCCGAATGAAAGCGACAAATGCGTCTCATCGGACTTTGGGTTTGCCACCGTTATTTTATCGATGACCTCCGGCCCGGCTTTTACCTGGTTTGGCAGGTCAACACTGAATCCACAGGCCATGCTTGCGAATGCAAGCACCAGTATTGCTGAAATGATATTTACGTTCATGGGATATCTCCTTCTGTGCTTTATACGGAGGAGATATAAATTGGTTGCAGAATTATGGAATGTCATTGCGAGCCTTCGGGAAGCAATCCGCGTCAGTTAGGAGATTGCTTCGGGCTATCGCCCTCGCAATGACATGGACTATGCAGGCTTGCGCTCTTTTGCCGGTTCTTTTGAAATCGCAAATGCGGCATCCAGCGCCTGTTGAATAGCTCGTACTTCAATGATCTCGATACCACTCGGATAAGGCTCACCTTTTCGCAAAGCTTTTGGCACGATCGCTGTTTTGAAACCCAGTTTCTGAGCTTCCCGCAAACGTGCCTGCATCTGTCCAGGCATGCGTAATTCGCCTGCCAGACCGATCTCACCGATCAGCACAGCATCTGCCTTTACGGAAACATCCTTCCATGAGGAGGCAATGGCCACGGCAACCGCCAGGTCCGCGGCGGGTTCGTCAATTTGCAAACCGCCTACCACATTGACGAAAATATCCTGCTCGGAAAGTTTTAGCCCAACCCGGCGCGTGAGCACGGCTGAGATCAAAAGCAGACGGTTGAAATCCACACCGTTGGCTGTTCTACGCGCGTTGCCGAATTGCGTAGGCGATGTGAGTCCCTGAATTTCGACCAGAATGGGACGTGTGCCTTCCATCGTCACAGCAATGGCGGAGCCAGCCGCGTTGATCATGCGCTCTGCGAGAAATGCCTCAGAGGGGTTGGTCACTTCAATGAGGCCGCCTTCGCGCATTTCGAATACGCCCACTTCAGACGTCGCGCCGAACCGATTCTTCACCGAACGCAGCAAACGATACGCCTGGAAGCGGTCGCCTTCGAGATATAGCACAGTATCCACAATATGTTCCAGCACGCGCGGACCTGCGATTGTCCCTTCTTTTGTTACATGCCCGATCACAAAGACTGAAATTCCGCTCGTCTTGGCAAGCTCACGTAACTGAGAAGAACTTTCACGTACCTGGCTCACCGACCCGGCGGACGAGTCCATGCTGGCGAGATAAACTGTTTGGATGGAATCGACGATCAGAAGATCTGGTTTAACTTCATGAACGTGGTTGAAAATGATCTCAAGGTTCGTTTCCGTTACTAGCAGCAAATTAGCAGGCAGTGAAGCAGGCGAGTTCTTGTCTGTGCCGGACTTTTTATCGTCTTTCTGATCCCTTGCAGTTTGTGCCAGTCTTACCGCGCGCATCTTGATCTGTCTTTCAGACTCTTCGCCAGATACATATAGCACGCGCTTTTTATCTGCCATTTCCATAGCCATTTGCAGCATCAATGTCGATTTGCCAATGCCAGGGTCACCACCCACCAAAACGATGGAGCCGGGCACGATGCCGCCGCCCAAAACGCGCGCGAACTCTTCGATGGGGAGCTTGATGCGGTCTTCGGCGTCAGAGGAGACATCGCCAATTGAACGCGGTGCAGACCTACCCGTCAGCCCCCGAACCGCCGTGTTTTTCGTTGCAGGCTCCTCATGGATCACTTCCTCCACCATGCTGTTGAACGATCCGCATTGTGGGCATTTGCCCATGTAAGACGCAGCGACGCGCCCACATTCCTGACAGACGTAACGAGAGTGTGTTTTTGCCATTTCGATTCCATCCCCCTCTCCGTGAGGGAGAGGGTAGGGTGAGAGTGTGAGGTCGAGTATATCAGAATTTATGTTCTATTTGTTTGGGAGGATGCGGCGCAGAATATATATGAAAAGCCGCCGGGGACGGCGGCTTTAGCTGGGAATGAGCTAAGAAGCGCGATATGTTCACGCTGTCAACACGTAGATCTGGTTCAACATCTCCAGAAATTCGCCTGATGGTCGTTCCTTCAGAATTTCCTTGCGTGAATCGCGATCTAGCGTTTTCAATAACAAATATTGCACGGCATACTTGCGGAAGAGTCTTTGCCCATCCTCTTCACCATAGAATTGAATGCTCTTTTGCAAATGTTCGCGTACCGTCTCCTGCAACAACTGGGATGACACTTGTTCACGATCCATGCCCAGAAAGATCCACGGATTGGCAATGGCGGCGCGCCCGATCATGACCGCATCACAATTTGTGTATTGTTTCATACGCTGGATATCAGCAATGGTTTTTACGTCACCACTCCCAATGACGGGAATTTTGACCAGTGACTTCACTTCTGCGATCGCATCCCAATCTGCGTTGCCACTGTAGCGTTGCTCCTTTGTCCGCCCGTGGATGGCGATGAGCGAACCACCGTTCTCTTCCACGATGCGCGCGATCAACTTGTAGTTTTTATCCCGATCCCACCCCAAACGGATCTTTCCTGTTACAGGGACCTTCAAAGCGGATGTCAGTTTCTTGAATGTGCGCGCGATCTTCAACGGCGTCGGCATCATGCCCACACCCGCGCCGCAGTCCGCGATGCTTTTGGCAGGGCAGCCCATATTGATATCAATAATATCTGGCTTCCACTCCTGCACATGCAAGGCAGCTTTCAGGATCAAATCCGGATCATCGCCGTAGATCTGGAACGTGACGGGTCGTTCGGCTTCCTCGTAATACAGTCTTTTTGCGGGTTCCTTCGAGCGGCTGAGGATCTTTTCCACTTTTACGAACTCGGTGTAACTCATAGCAGAACCAAGCGCACGGCAAATGGACCGGAAGGGCCAATCTGAGTAGCCATCCATAGGCGCGAGGATCGTATCTCCATAAATGGGGATTTCGCCGACGTGGAAATTAGGGTTCAAAGTTTCTTTCATAATGCGACGCAAGTATAACAAAGTTTTGGCCGGTAAAAGGAAAACTGAATAAAGTATAATCCTAATGCACTTTTGAAAATTTCGGGAGGGACTTATGTCAGATGATCGCTTAGAACAGGCTATTGAATTGGCTCAATCGGGGAAAGCAGAAAGCGCCCGCAAATTGCTGGAACTCATCATTAAGGATGATCGTAATAACATTCCTGCATGGCAGTGGTATGCAGAAACGTGGCCCAAGGTCTCGGATAAAATTCGGGCCTGGGAGGTATGCCTTCGCTATAACCCTTCAAACCCGCAGGTGCAACAGGCTTTGGCCACATTGGCTCTCAACCAAGGGGAGAAAGAGCCGATGCAACCTGTTAAAACTATGGACCCCTCCGGCACGGAATCTACTTTTGGAGGAACGAATTCATCGCAATGGTTATTATGGGGAAGCATTGGGTTGTTTATAGTTGTTGCTGTCATTGCTGTACAGATCATCAGGAACTCTAAGCCCATAAACCCGGCGGAGTATCGGCACACTCAGCCGGTTGAATATTATTTATATGTGCCGAAGGCGTATACTGCTGACCAGGAATGGCCTTTGTTTGTTGGCATTCATGGCGCTGGCGGCTCCGGCATGGATTGCTGGAATTTATGGCAGTCTTATGCAGATAAGGAGGGATTTATTCTTCTTTGTCCCAGCGTACCGGGTAACTCTGCAGGTTTTTATCTAGATGTGGGTGAAACAACAGTTTGGAGTGCAATCGGAGAATTGAAGAAGGAGTATCGTGTCAAACCGAGGATGTTCTTTACCGGCTTTTCAGCAGGAGCCTTCTTTATTCAGGGTTTCACCTATCATTACCCCTCATACGTGAGCGGGCTCTCGATTCTATCTTCCGGGGTTTATCTAGACCCAAACCTGTTTGCAGAAGTCATTCCGATGGTGGTTGTGATCGGCGACCAAGACAACGCATCGGCCGTTCAAACAAGCCAGATTTTTGTCAGGGATTTGCGTCAATTTGGGTTTGATGTTCAATATGAACTTATGCCAGGCGTTGGACATGCAGTCACAAAAAAGGGTATTGATTTGACAATTGATTTGTTCAGGCAGATTAGAGACAGATAATTGACATGAGCGCAGAGGTTGTTTCTGCGCTCATGTATTTCCTTACGCTGGCTGTTTCTTTAGCAACTCGATGAAGTGCTTGCGGAACTTGGATACCTTTGGTGCAACCACAGCCTGACAATAAGGCTGGTATCGATTATTTGCAAAGTATTCCTGATGGTAGTCCTCAGCCATGTAGAATTTATCCAGGTTTGTCACTTCGGTGACAATGGGTTTGTCCCAGATTTTCTGCGAATTCAAATCCTTGATCAGTTCTTCCGCCACTTTCTTCTGCTCATCGTCATGGTAGAAGATGGCGGAGCGGTATTGTGTACCCACGTCCGCGCCCTGACGATTCAGCGTGGTGGGGTCATGGATGGCGAAGAACACGTTCAACAGGTCGCGATAGGAGACGGTGTTTGGGTCGAAGTGAACCTGCGCTACCTCGGCATGTCCCGTATTGCCGTTGCAGACCTCGCGGTAAGTGGGATTATCCATGTGCCCGCCTGCATATCCAGATTCGACGCCGTGCACGCCTTTGACCTCATCAAAAACAGCTTCGAGACACCAGAAACATCCCCCAGCCAATGTGGCAGTTTGAAGATCGTTGTTCATATGATTACTCCTTTTCTGAATTTCCTTACGCCCAATTGACAACGTAAGAGAGCAAAATCTTATTAAGAAAGTATTACGAAAAAAACGGGGCAGGTCTGGAACCTGCCCTACCTAACTAAAAAGTTGTCCCGCAGTTCAACTGCGGGACAACTGGTGAATTTATACTGCCGGGGCTTCTTCCTTTTCGGCTTCAGGCTCGCGTTCCAATGTTATTTCTCCCTCAGCATTTAGAGTTATATGGATGGAGGCTCCGTTCGGGAATTCGCCGCCCAACAAACGATCTGATAGCGGATTTTCCACCTGCTGCTGTATGACACGGCGTAGTGGGCGCGCTCCGAATTCTGCATCGTAGCCTAGGTCCGCAAGGGCAGCGAGTGCTTCGGGGCTGGCCGTCAGCAAAAGGTTATGCTCTTTGAGGCGTTCCGACACTTTATCCAATTCGAGCGAAACGATCTTTTGAATATCCGCTTTGTTGAGCGAACGGAAGATCACCACGGAATCGAGACGGTTGATGAACTCGGGTCTGAAGGCACGCTTGAGCGACTCGCTTAACTTCTTGCGCATCTCTTCGTAGGAAAGTCTTTCTTCAGTGATCTCGTCCCGTTTGAGGGCAAAGCCAAGTGCAGATTGCTTCTTGATCACGTCTGCGCCGATGTTGGATGTCATCACAATGATCGCATTGCGGAAATCCACCTTGCGACCCTTGGCGTCCGAAAGGTGACCTTCTTCCATGATCTGTAGCAGCATATTGTGGACTTCAGGATGTGCCTTTTCAACTTCATCGAAGACAACAATAGAATAGGGACGGCGGCGCAACGCTTCTGTCAGTTGACCTGCCTCTTCATAACCGATGTATCCTGGAGGCGCGCCAACCAGACGTGAAGCTGTGTGCCGTTCCATAAATTCGGACATGTCGAGTTGAACTGCCGCATCTTCACTGCCGAACATGAATTTGGCAAGTGTTTTGGTAAGCTCGGTCTTGCCAACGCCTGTGGGTCCAAGGAAAATAAACGAACCAATCGGGCGCTTCGGATCCTTCAACCCGGCGCGTGCACGGCGGACTGCGCGCGAAATTGCGCCAATGGCCTCTTCCTGCCCGATGATATTCTTTTTCAATTCATCTTCCATCTTGAGCAGGCGTTCAGATTCTTCTTCCGCGAGCTGCATCAGCGGAACGCCCGTCCACATGGAGACGACTTCAGCGATATCTTCTGCAGAAACAACGGGGCTGGTTGCACGGTCCCAGCCTGTGCGCAGGCGTTCGATCTGCTCACCCAGTTCGAGTTCGCGATCTTCCCATTCCTTCACATCTTCGCCGTTGCTTTCCTCCTGGGCGAGGGAACGGTTCTGGCGTGCCAGCCTCAATTGACCGTATAAATCCTTGGCCTCTTTTGCGGCGTCACTTTTATACATGCGCACGCGTGACGAAGACTCATCGATCAGGTCGATGGCCTTATCAGGCAAAAAGCGTTCAGTTACATAACGGGAGGATAAATGCGCGGCGGCTTCAAGGGCCTCATCTGAAATCACCAGATGATGATGCTCTTCGTATGCCGAGCGAATGCCTTTGAGAATTTCAATGGTTTCTTCTTCAGAAGGTTCTTCCACCGTAATGGGTTGGAAGCGCCTCTCGAGAGCGGCATCAGACTCGATATATTTGCGATATTCGTCCATGGTGGTGGCACCGATCACCTGCAGTTCACCGCGCGATAACGCCGGCTTGAGGATATTTGCCGCATCCACGGATGAGCCAGCGGCTCCCGCGCCGACCAGCATATGGACTTCATCAATAAAAAGGATCGCCCCTGATTGTTTAAGTTCATCGATCACGCGTTTGAGTCTTTCCTCAAACTGACCGCGATACATGGTGCCCGCAACCAGAGAACCTACATCCAGTTGCAATAAGCGCTTGTTCATCAACGGCGCGGGGACGTCACCATCCACAATACGTTGTGCAAGCCCTTCAACGATGGCGGTCTTGCCAACGCCGGGCTCACCGATCAAAGCGGGGTTATTCTTTGTGCGCCGCGCAAGGATCTGAATGACGCGCTCTATCTCCATCTGACGGCCGATAACGGGATCCAGCTTTTTCTCTTCGGCCTTTGTCGTTAGATCGGAGGCCAGTTGATCGATAAGCGGGGTTTTGGGGTTAGATGCCGGGTTCCGCGAGGTGCTGGAACCAGCTGGCGTCGGTGAGGAGGAAGCGGATTCGTTCAATACGCGACGTGTCTGCCGTCTGATCTGTTCCGCCGTGACGCCGAGTCTTCGCAGGACTTCCATCGCGGCGCTATCCACACGCACAAGCCCCAAGAGGATATGCTCCGTGCCAATATAATGATGACCGAGTCGGCGGGCTTCATCCACTGCATGTTCAAGTACTTGTTGCGTATCGGAAGCAAGTTCGACGCGGCTGGGGTCAAAACTTGTAGAGCTGGTCGTGACACGGCGAATTACTTCGCGTACACGGTCGGAGGTCATGCCAAGCTCACGCAGCACCCGGCCTGCGACGCCGCCCTCTTCATCCATCAAGCCGAGCAAAAGATGCTCAGTGCCGATGTTGTTATTGCGAGCGCGTTCTGCCTCCTGGTGTGCCAGGCTGAGTACGCGCCTTGCTCGCTGTGTGAAACGCTCCATTCCTGCCATAGTTTTCTCCTAATATACTAAATTGATTCTACCAAAAAGGAAGCGGACTCGACGTAGGAAAAAGATTAGAGTTTGTTTACAACACGATACAGTATCATAACATTTTTTAGCAGACAATGTGGAAAGACTGGACTGATGGATGGTGCGGTGGCCTGAGTGTTGTCGAAGCGGGTGGGGAAGGTAATCATCCCTGCCATGAACACCCTTTCACTTGCTTATGACGGCCTAACCGGCAGGGATGTTCCAGCAGTCATGCACGCCCGTAAAGCACAGATGCACAGGACGAGTAGCAGAAAGTAGTGAACAGTGCTCAGTAGGCATAAGAAAATGGCATTTTGAGATAATTCGTAAAATGTAGCTAGACTTTCAATCAAGATTTATTTCGTCATGATCATCCTGTAGACGACGACAGATTTTTGTTGGTTGCTGGTGGGCAAATATCCCAGCAGCCAGCGTTCTGTATCCATTTCAAAGGAAGCAATTTGTTGAAGTTTAAAATAGGGCGTGGAATCCAGTTTTGATATCTCGACAAAATTAAGCCAGCCCTCACCATCTACATTGGTTTGCCCCGGCAGGATCAGGCAGGTGGCCTCGTGCTCAATGAGATACAGATCGATCTTGTTTTCGCTAAACCATTTTTGTTCATCCGGGTCAGTTAGGCCTCCGATATCCACGATAGGGCGCTGGCTGAAATAACGCAATGCACCAATGTCAAAAGCTGCACAATGTTCATCAGCTGCAAGTGAATCATGGACAAAGTGGGCCGTTGCAACGCGGACGTTGCGCATATGTTCCAGGTTCGCGTCATAGACTCTGTTCCAGTAAAGGTTATTGGCCACAGCGATCAATAATAATCCACCTGTCATGAAGCGCGCCAGGTAGGGTCGTTCTACAAATCTGGAAACTCCCAAGGCAAGGAATATCCACAAAATTACATGGTTCAGTACCCCGTAGCGACTGGCGGTGCCTAATACTGGCATAAAAAACATGTAGGCAGCATTGTGCAATACGAACCAAACTGCTAATGCGATCAGAGGACGCGAGCTGGATTCTTGGACCCATTCCAGCGTGGATGCTCGACGTGAGAGGAGCCAGCGGCTGGCGGCCACCAGTAGAGGGAAAATAACCAATACCCACGCAAGGATCGCCCAATAGGATGGGCTATAACTGAAAATCCCGAAGGAATTCTCCTCCACGATAGTTGGGCCTGGTAATGACTTTCCACCCAGCGCAAAGACCAGCAGGTAGGCGAGCCATGCCATGGGGTAGACCAGCGCGCGCAGTTGGACAAATGAGGATAAATAAGGGTTTTGGTTGGCTATATAATCGAGACCAATATTAAACGTGAAGCGTTTCCCGATGGCACTTGTAGGTAGCAGATGCCCGGTTCGCAAATAAAGATAGATGAACCATGGGGCGGCAATCGCAACACCGATCAATAGTGCCACAAGTAATCCGCGCCTGAAATAACGATGTGCCCACCAGTCAATGAATACGGTAGCCGCCACCAGAATAACGCCTTCAGGCCTCGCCAGGATCATCAGACCAATGAGAATGCCAAAGTAAGGCCATTTTTCATCTCGATACGCGATCAGCGCAAGAATCCCTGTTGACAAAAATAGCATGGTTTCCATGCCGCTGAGTGAGAACCAGATCAAATTCCCGGAAATTGATAACAGGATGACAGCCAGGAACAGAAACGGAGATCTCCAAATTGGGCGAAATAAAACGTATGCACCGCCGGTTACCGTGATCAACCCCAGGACTCCCAATACTTTTGCAGATAGCCATAAAGGTATGCCCAGGAGTTTTAGACCTGCCAGCAAAAACACCCAGAGAGGGCTGGTGGCACCCACGCCTTTTTCGCTGACATCACTAAAAAACAACTGTCCATGTGAGATCAGGTTATCCGCGTAGACGAAATGGATGTATGTATCGTCCATTGGGAATTCGATTGGCGCAGGCATAAGAAAAGCATAGGCTTCAATTGCGATGATGGCTGACGTCAGCCCGATCACAAACGGGGCGGGAAGGTTGAGTATGTTGTCTTTTAGTTTGTTGAGACTGTTATGCATAAGACCTCTGAGCAGATTGTGTGCCCAATCTTACCTGTGCTATTTAATAATAATGTGAATGTATCGGGCATCAGTTCTTTTTGGCAGGTCCTACCGAAAACGATCCATGAGCACCCAAATAGACCTTTCCCTTATTTGTTTCCAGTGAAAATATGCTCTTGCGCTGACAGGGATCTTTTGAGTTCCCTTCTCTCTGATCATCTTTTGATATATACGTTCATGCTCGTCAAATGTTTCCTGGTTGGGATGACCCTCTGCCAGTGACCGGCTGACCTTTCCCATGCAGGCTGCAAGGTGAGGGTCATTCAGGATCCTGGTCAGAGACGTACTCATCGCGTTAGCATCACCTGCCTTGGTTAAGTACCCATTTGCGCCATCATAAACTATTTCCGGGATGCAGGTGGCGTGTACGGCTACGAAAGGCAACCCGCTGGCAGCGGCTTCCAATAGGACAATACCCTGCGTCTCGATTTCCGATGCGGTCACGAACACAGTTGCCATTCGATACAGTTCTGGCAGACCCTGCTGTATCGAGACATAACCAGTGAAATGGACGCGTTCTTCAATTCCCAGATTCCGGCATAGCTGGATGAGATGCTTCTTCTGACGTCCATCGCCGACAATTACTAAATGAGCATTCGTTTGGCGGAGGGTTTGCGCTGCGGCGTGGATGACGCGGTCGGCATGTTTATCGGTATCCAGCCGCCCGACGTGCAGGATGAGAGGCAGGCTCGGGGGTAAATCCCACTTTTGACGCAGAGCCCGCTCAAAGTCCGCGGTGGGAAGGGGGTGAAATGTCTGCAAGTCCAATCCGCAACTGATCACGCTCATTTCGAGTCCGGTCATCTGATGAATGAATGTCGAAATGGATCTTGTGGGTGTGATGATGGATGTGAATTGCCGCAGGAGCCAGCGCGCATAAGCCCAGAGACTTTTCTCGACGACGGGTCTGAGGGATTCAGGAAGATAGGATGCCACAAACCCGGGAAGTTGATGAACGGTGAGTGTAATGGGGATCCAGGCGCGGCGCGCGTAGGTGAGTCCCAGCCAGCCCATCTGAAAGGGTTCATGGCTGTGGATGACGTTTGGCTGAAATTCGTCCAGGGCTTGCAATATGGCTCGGCGTGGGAACAATAGAAAGCGCTGCCCAACACGGAGAGGGTTATAGGTGGAGCGCAAGCGCCGTACAGTCAGGTTTTTTTGCAGGGTGATATAGGGCTGATCTTTATCACTGGCCGCGATGACCAGCACCTGATGTCCGCGTTCAGCCATTTCCTTTGCGAGTTTTTCAGCGACAATGGCGGCACCACTCACCATTGGGGGATAGGATTGAGCGAGGTATGCAATACGCATTGTGACTCCTTTTGGGCATCTGTGACCAGGGAATAGATTCGACTCATCAATTCGTCGGTTTGTGCATGGAAATTGCTTTGGGGATCAGGCTTCCAGGGCGTGCCAAAACGCAGGTAGGCTGTACCTCTGAACTGGTACATCCCACAGCGCTTCTTCCCCAGTCTTTTTAGCTTTAGGGGAGCCACATCGCGCGGGTCTGTGTAAATGCCCAAGGGGATGATCGGTGCGCCCGTGACCTTTGAGAGTCTCGCCGCGCCTGTTTTTCCTCTCACGCTTTTCCCGAATGGAACGAGTTGACCTTCGGGGAAGATCAGAATGGTTTCACCGAGTTTGAGCAATTCGCAGGCTTGTTCAAATGCCAGACGAGGGTCTTCAGCGGTCACTGGGATCTGCCCTGTTTCTCTGAGAATGTGCCCAAGGATCGGTATCTGAAACAAGTCGCCTTGTGCAATGAAGCGCGGCACTTTGGAGAGGATCAATGGCAGGAAAATTGCATCTGTGACATTGGTGTGATTGATGGCAATGATCTTTGCGCCGGATGGCAGCGCATCCAGGCCTTTCACTTCGTATTTGAGGCCGAAGATTCTCCGGTAGATCTTCGCAATTAACATTCCACATGCATTGGCTAATTTCTTTTTTGCGCCGGGAAATGAACCAGCCTTTTTGTATATGAACCAGCCGGCTACGCCAGCAGCAATAACAATGAGAATGATCCAAACGTAGGTGGGAGCGTGTGCTCCAAATGCGCCGATCCAACTTGTGACCACACAAGCCATGCCGCGTCCTAGAAGGTTGGCTACTGAAAAGCGGCGGTGTGAGATCTTTCCCAGCCCAGCCACATAGCACATCGCATCGTTGGGAACGAGCGGCATGACCAAAGCCAGAGTGTAGAAGCCAATACCCTGACCTTCGGCGGCTTTGTCCCAGCGTGCCAGCACATCTGGCGATATCCACTTATTGGCGAAGGAGCGCCCGTAGCGGCGGGCCAGCACAAAGGCAGCTTCTCCCCCGGCGACTAAACTGAGCCACGAGAGCAGAAATCCGCCCCAGAAGCCGTAAAGATATCCACAGGCCACCATCAACGCCTGCCCGGGGATGAAAGCCAGGAAGACTTGCAGAACGAAAAGAATGAATAGAATGAGGGAACTCCAAAGGCCGCTGCGATCCATGGAGGCGGTCACCGCTTCTCGATCACTGAACCATTCCCATGTGCTGGCCAAAGGTTCGCGCAGCGTCCAGAGTATCAACAGGGCGGCAACAAATAGGATGAGTTTGAGTAAATAATTGTTTTTCATGGCGGTCTCCTTTGTCTCTCCCACTATCTCATTTCGCGACTGCCAATACCAGAGAACGAACTGCCAGAATCCGCCAGTTTTATGATGAAAGTCTTGAGAAAGTCGTTTTTGCCACAGAAAGAAGTGTTTTAAGAGCTTTTTCTCAAGAGTCTCTTCGCACTGTGGGGTGAAAC
>JAXIPJ010000217.1:0-8047 GCA_045402985.1 Anaerolineales bacterium | reverse complement strand
TTTAACGGGTTCCGCTTTCGGGGAGATAACGTTCCCGGCGAAGAGACCTGCCAAAGCATCGTAAAGATGCGAGGGCTTGAGGGGTTTCGTCAGATAGGCGGCGAAATCCAGATCATCTGCACCGATCTCTTTTCTTCCGAGGGATGTGAGCAGGATGATGGGCAGGGATGTCTCGTCGCGTAGTTTGCGGACCGCGCGCGTAAGCATGATGCCATCCATTTCAGGCATTTGAAGATCGAGGATGGCGAGGTCGAAATGGTCGCCTTCTTCGATCCATTGGATGGCTTCACGCGGATATTCAGTTTCGCGCGAACGCATGCCCCATTTTTCGGTCTGCAGTGTAAGGATGCGGCGGTTGGTGGCGTTGTCATCCACAATGAGGACGCGTTTATCCTGAAGAATGGATTGAATCCCTTTGATATCGCGCGCGGTTCTGCGTTGAGCCACTTTTGCGGTTTCAGTTTTGATGCTGAAGATGAAGTTTGAGCCTTTGCCAATTCCTTCGCTTTCGGCGTGCAATTCACCGCCCATCATTTCCGCGAGGCGTTTGCTGATGGCAAGGCCAAGGCCCGTGCCGCCGAACCTGCGCGTGGTGGATGAATCGGCCTGCGAGAAGGATTGGAACAGGCGACTCATGTGAGTCTCTGAAATGCCGAGGCCGGTGTCGCGGACGGAGAAAATTAGTGTAGTGACGACTTCAGTCGTTTTTTCTTGGTAACGACTAAAGTCGTTACTACTTGAAACCGTTAACACCACTTCACCTTTTTCAGTGAACTTGATGGCGTTGCTCAAAAGATTGATGAGGATCTGTCTCAAACGAGTCACATCGCCTTTGATGCCGACAGGCACATCGTCTTCCATGATGTAGGCGATGTCGAGTCCTTTTTCGACGGCTTGGCCAGACGTGAGGTCCAGGGCAGATTCGACACATTCGCGCAGGTCAAAGGGTTGGTGCTCCACATCCATCCGGCCGGCTTCGATCTTGCTGAAATCCAGGATGTCGTTGATGATGGCGAGCAGGGCGTCGCCGGAGTTGCGGATGGTCTCGGCGTAGTCGCGTTGTTCCCTGTCCAGTTCGGTGTCTATCAGTAACCCGCTCATGCCTATGACCGCGTTCATTGGTGTGCGGATCTCATGACTCATCGTGGCTAGGAAGGAACTCTTGGCTTCGTTCGCTTGTTCGGCTGAGGCACGGGCAGATTGTGCTTCTTCAAAGAGGCGCTGTGTTTCATCGAAGAGACGCGCATTTTCGAGGGCAACGCTCATTGAGTTGGCGAGTGTCTCAAGCAACCTCACATCCGATTCGCTGAAGGCATGTTCGCGGTCGAGGTTTTCGAGTGCGACATGACCAAGAACTTGATCGCCAGCGAGCAGAGGTACATTGAGCGCGGATTTTGGCAATTCATTCGGTGTGAAGGATTCTGCAAACCCGAGGGACCTCACTTGCTCTGCGAGATTTTCGTTGTAAAGGATCGTTTTACGGGAGCGGATCATCTCCCTGTGGAAACCGTTGAACGGAATGATCGTGCCGTCGAAGCGGTCTCCTTTTTCGAATAGATAACGATAGTTGGCTTGTTCTGTCGCAAATTCATATGTGGCAATGATCGCGACCTGCGCATCGAAGATGTTACGTATCTTTTCGCCGACCAGTTCAAAAATAGCCTGCATTTCCAGTTTGGAGGCAAGCCCCTCTTGTACACTATTGATGATGGCGAGTTCGGCAGCGCGTTGCCTGGTTTCATTAAGCAGGCGCTGAGTCTCGGTGAAGAGGCGCCCATTTTGAATGGCGGTGCCCATATTCGAGGCGACGGTTTCAAGCAAACCAAGCGAAAGATCGGAAAACGCGTTTTCCTTTTCAAAGTCCTGCAGCGAGATGCCTCCCACTAGTTCCTTGCCCGCCAGGAGCGGCACCATCACGAAAGATTTTGGACTCTTATCTTCTGCTGAGATCCCTCCAAGTTTTGCCCAGTATTTTTGCGCATCTTCATTCACAACCAGCGATCTGCCTGCCTTTGAGACGCGGATATTTAACTCATTCAACGCGAACGGCTCAATGGTGAGGCGCCTGCCGTCTCGGTAAATGTAAGGAGCTTGCATGATATTGTTCCTGGCATCATAAATGCCAATTCCAATATTTTTTACCTTCAGCGAATCGCGCAATTTATCCCCGACGCGTTCTATCATGGTGTTCAGGTCGAGCCCCTCGGTGAGGGTTTGCCCAATCCTGTTGATGATGGCAAGTTCAGCAGCGCGTTGTTCGGTTTCCTGGAGCAGGCGCTGAGTCTCGGTAAAGAGACGCACGTTCTCGATGGCGATGGCGGCTTGATCTGCAAAAGTCCCCAATAATGAAATTTGCTTCCGGGAAAATGGATGCACCTCGTTCCGGCGGATGACGATTGCGCCGATGGCATTTCCCTCACGCAACAAAGGCGATGCAAGCGCAGTCCGGTGTCCGAGACGTTTTTGGAGAGCAACACTATCTGGATATTCTGCCGCATTCAATTGCAACATATCTTCAATGTGAATCGTTCTATGTTCTATTACTGCACGACCTGTGACCAAACCGCGCACCAGAGGTAATGCTTCTCCATCTTGCAGGGCTGGGATGGGTCCATAGTGTGTCACCTGACGAAGCACGTTGCCATCCACTTTATAGATCTGAACATCGTCTGCATCGCATAAGCGCGCTGCATTGTGCGCGACGGCTTCCAGCACCGGCTGAATATCAGTGGGGGAATTGGCGATCACACGCAGGATATCACTGGTGGCTGTCTGTTGTTCGAGCGATTCGGTAATCTCGCGATTGCGCGTCTGCAACTCATTGAATAGGCGCACATTCTCGATGGCGATCACTGCCTGGCTGGCGAATGTTTCTATTAATGCGATCTGTTTGGCGTTTAGCAGGTTCGGCTCCAGGCGGCGAATAGTGATGACACCGATCGCTTTGCCCTCACGCACCAAGGGGACACTGCAAGTCGTCCGATAGCCATATTTCTGTGCCCACTTATCGCCTTCGGGATATTCGGATTCCTCACCCGGCTGTTTGTGGAGCGTCTGAAGTGTGCGCCCCTCTAAAATAGCGCGGCCTGCCACCGAGTCCCGATTGAGCGGAATTCCGTCTCCAACCGGAAACATGGGGATATTTCCATAATGTGCAGCGACGCGCAGAATCCCATTATCCTCAATATCGATGAGCGCGTCCGCCAGGCCGGAAAGCTGAGCCGCGTTTCGAGCAATGACATCCAACACTGGCTGGATCTTTGTAGGTGAATTGGCAAGCACCTGCAAAATTTCGCTCGTGGCGGTCTGTTGTTCGAGTGTCTCGGTGATCTCGCGGTTACGTGTTTGGATTTCATTAAACAGGCGTACATTCTCAATCGCGATCACAGCCTGGCTCGCAAAGGTTTGCAGGAGGGCAACTTGTTTCTCGGTGAAGAATCCGAACTCGGGCCTTCCGACCGCTATGGATCCAATGGCATTCCCTTCATATAACATAGGCACGACCACAATGCTCATCATTCCCAATGCTGCCGAATAACGCCGTGTGGTGTCTGGCAGGTCTGGCTCGCCGGGAATATCTGGTATATGGATAACTGTCCGATCAAGAATCGCCCTGGAGGAGATGCTTGAATCACGTGCTAAGGGGCGGGGATACAGTTGCCTGCTCTCCTCCAGGCCTTTGGCTGTAAAGTTGCGCGACGCGACTTCATCGATCATCTCACCATCAGTACGATAGACACTGCTAAAAAGACCTTTGCATAACCGGAACGCATTGTCTGCGATGACATCCATCACTGGCTGGACGTCAGTAGGTGAGCTGGCGATCACACGCAGAATTTCACTTGTTGCGGTCTGCTGTTCGAGGGTCTCAGTGACTTCCGCGAAGAGTTGCGCGTTCTGCACTGCGATCACGGCCTGACGCGCCAGACCGTTCAGAAATTCCAACTCGGCTTCAATAAACTCTGTACCTTTGCCTGTGCGCCAGACTGCCATCAGTCCTTTTAGTTCATCGTTTGCAAGCAGGGGCACCGCAAGCAGGTGCTCATCCGGCGATTCTTCAGTACCTTTGATGAGAATCGTGCGCGGATCGGAATTCGTATCATTCACGATCTCACCAATTTTTTTACGCGCAATATCACCAAGGAGTCCTTGACCTAAATTGATCGTATCATTGCGAAGTTGTTCGGCTTCCCGGCCAACAGCGGCAATTGCGCGGAATGTCTTGCCGTCTGGCTCGGGCAGGAAGAGAGCGCTCAAATCGCCGTTGAGCAGATCTTTGGCATGTGTGGCAATCCCCTCCAGCACCGTAGAGGCATCGAGTGACGACGAAATATCGCGTCCAATTTCGACCAGCGCCGCTGTTTCGCGTGCACGTCGCTGGGTCTCGGCATGAAGTCGCGCGGTCTGGATTGCAGCGCCCGCGTTCGCCGCGATGGTTGTTAGCAGGCGCATGTCGTCGTCATTGAATACGCCCTCCGCGCTTGTGCTTTGCACGCTTAATACGCCAATGGTTTCGCGGCTCGATTTGATCGGCACACCCAGATATGAAAGCGCCTCCCTACCCACGAGCGATGTGCCCAACTCCGCGCGGCGTTCCTTGATATCTTTGTTGATGAGCAACGGTTCGCCCGATTGGATGATCTTACTGGTGAGTCCTTCACCCAATTTCAGCGTATCAAACGCCTCCCCGATTTGATACGGGAAGTGAATGAGATTTGTCTGCTGGTCGAGCAACGCCACGTAGACGATATCCGCCTTAAAGATCTCCCGCATCTGACTCCCGATGAGCTGGATCATCTTATCCAGTTCCGTTTCCGCCACCAGAGCCTGACTCACCGTACTGACGGCAGAAAGCTCGGTAGCGCGTTGTTCGGTCTCTTCGAGCAGCCGCTGGGTCTCATCGAAGAGGCGTGCATTTTCGAGCGCCACACCCATGTTTGCCGAGAGTGTTTGCAGGAGGCGCAGATTGTTTTCATCAAACGCGTGGAGTCGTATACTTTGTACATCCACAACGCCCAGTACCTTATCCCCGATCATGATGGGTACGCCCAGATAGGACTGAATATCTTCATCATCTGTTGGCGCAGTTACGTATGCTGCCGCGCCGTTGTCCTCCATTTCCTGCGCGGTGTGCAATAAAAGTGGCTGACGCGTGAGGATGATTTTTGAGGTCAGTCCGCCCTCGCCCAATTCCCAGGGCGGCTCATGGTCAAAATATCCGCCGCTGTAACTATACGTAAGATGGACCATCCCTGTTTTTGAATCGTACAGGAGAATATCGGCGATCTCGGCATTGAAAATCCCACGCACCTTATCACCCACGTTGCGCGTCACCGTTTTGACATCCAGAGTCTTTGCCATGGATGCACCCACGCTGTTGAGTATGCTAAGCTCCGCGGCGCGTTGATCGGTTTCTTTGAGCAGGCGTTGTGTCTCTTCAAATAGTCTCGCATTTTCAAGCGCCACGCTCAAGCTGTTCGCCAAAGTAGTTAACAAGCGTACATCTGACTCAGTAAAGGCGTTTTCGCGATCTACATTTTGCAGGCTGATCGCGCCTCTGACTTGATCGCCGGTCATAAGGGGCGCAAAGAGGGTGGCTTTTGGCATCTGGCTACCGCCGATGATCTTGGGCTGAATGCCAATAGTGGCCAGTCCGTCCAACCAGTTGGCATTAATGAGTAACGGTTGTTTGGTGCGGATCATGTACTGGGCAATGTCGGTCAGAGGAACTGGATCAACCTGTATCCGCTCGCCTTGTTTGGCGTAGTATTGATGATGCAACAGGCCAGCCGTGAGATCGTAGGTGACAATGGTGGCAATTTGGGCATCAAAAATGGTGCGAACTTTTTCGCCAATCAACTCATAAAGCTTTTGCAAATCGAGTTGGGCTGCGAGGGCATCCTGCACGCTGTTTATGATGGCAAGTTCAGCGGCACGTTGTTGTTCGGCCTTGAACAGGCGTTGTGTCTCTTCAAACAGTCTCGCATTTTCAAGCGCCACGCTCATGCTATTGGCAATTGTTGAGAGCAGGCGGACATCCGAATCGCTAAACGCATTTTCACGATCCAGATTTTGCAGGCTGATGATGCCTGTCACTTCGTCGCCAACGATCATCGGCGCGAAGAGAAGCGACTTAGGCTCCTCACCTTCCAATACGGTTTCCTCTCCGATTTCAACTGCAACTGCCAGGTACCCCTGATTGATCAACCAGGGTTGGTGTGTTTCAACCACGCGCTGACGGAACTTGTCAATAGGGACAGGTTGGTTGATGTGCAATCGCTGATCTCGTTCAATCAAATAGCGGTGATCGATCTCGCGGGCGCGCGGGTTATAGAGAGAGATCAGGGTGGCCTGCGCATCAAAGATCTCGCGCACCTGGTCACCGATCAGATCAATGATGCCCTGGAAATCAAGTTTGGATGCCAGCCCCTGTTGAACGCTGTTGATGATCGCCAGCTCTGCATTGCGGTCTTCGGTCTCTTTCAGCAGGCGCTGGGTCTCGTCGAAGAGGCGGGCGTTTTCGAGAGCGACACTCATAGCGCTGGCAAGCGTTTCGAGCAAGCGCATATCGGATTCATCAAATGTTTTTTCGCCGTCCATATCCATGATCGAAACATTGAGATAATAGCCATCTCTCTCATTTCTGATCACTGGGGTATTTATTACGGATATGGGAACTTCGCCTTGCAGTATGACATAGTCTTTGAATTGCGCTGCAAATTGCGGAAAATCTTTGTTCCGCACAAAGGTTTTATTCAATCCAAGAACGTATTCATACATGGAGTTGAGCGGCTCAGTGATTCGTTCAAGCTTTTGCCCTTTTTCAAAAGAATACTCCATCGTTTCCAGCCGTGTTTTTAAATTTCCAGAATATATGATGATGGCTTGCGCACTGAAGATCTCGCGCAGTTTTTCACCGACCGTGGTATAGATACCTTGCATATCCAGCTTTGCGGCTAAGGCTTGTTGCACGCTGTTGATGATGGCGAGTTCGGCGGCGCGTTGTTCAGTCTCTTTCAGCAGGCGCTGGGTCTCGTCGAAGAGACGAGCATTTTCAAGCGCGACACTCATTGAGTTGGCAAGAGTCTGGAGCAGACGCAAATCATTTTGATTGAACGCATTCTGTTTGTAACTCTGTACCGCACTGACTCCGATCACTTTCTCTCCAACCATAATAGGCACACCTAAATAACTTTCGTTTTTATCCTCTTCCTCCCCAATTCTTGGAATTCTGCGTGCACCCAATTTTTCGCCTTCTTCAGTTGTACCTGTCAACAATGGCTGACGGGTGTCAACTACGGTCGCGGTCAGACTAGGTCTCGGCGCGGGGCCATCGGCCAGCGGGATTCGTTGGCCGCGGTCGACGTAATAAAGATTTACAGACCAGTCCCGTTCTGCATCGTACATACCCACGCTTACAGTATCTGCGCTGAAGTTTTCCCCAATATTCTCCCCGACCAAATCAACAATCTCTTGAAAATCAAGTTCACTTGCCAAACCCTCCTGCACGCTGTTGATAATTGCAAGTTCAGCAGCGCGCTGTTCGGTCTCTTTCAAGAGACGCTGGGTCTCGTCAAAAAGGCGTGCATTTTCGAGTGCCACGCTCATCGAATTGGCAAGGGTGGTTAGCAGGCGAGCATCGCTTTCGCTAAAAGCATATTGTTTATAACTTTGAACAGCTATCACACCTTTTACCTCACTACCAAGCAAAAGGGGAACACCAAGATAAGATTCATTTAGGTCTTTTCCGGTGTCGGGGCGAGGTGTGAGTATTCCTCCTAATTGTAAACCTTGCTCACTTGTGTCAATGATGAGTGGTCTGCGCGATCGGATAACGTGTGTATAGTACCCCTGTCCCAATGGAAAAGGCTGTGCGAATTTTAGATGATATCCTCGATCCACAGTATATTGTGGGTGAACAGCTTGATTCCCGCGGTCATAAGTACCGATATAAGTTGAATCTGCGTTAAAGATCTCGCCAATCTTATTTCCCACAAGCTCATAAATTGCCTGCATTTCGAGTTTGGAAGCCAAACCCTCTTGCACA
>JAXIPJ010000236.1:0-8775 GCA_045402985.1 Anaerolineales bacterium | reverse complement strand
CAACCTTTGCCGATGAGGCACAGAAAGTTCTGGATACGGTCACGTTTTCAAAGCCGACCACTGCTCAAGAGCTGACAACATTCTCACCCAAGACGTTCAATCTGCCCATCACAGTCAGCTACGGTCCCGAATGGTCAATTGCCGAAGAATATTCCGATGAGTTCTTGCTAAATTACGCAGGGCACGATGCAGGAATAGCCTTCATCAATGTAAAGAATGCAAAGTACGCTGATGGCATTGCTTTTCCAGACGACTTTGTCACTTGGATTCAATCGCCCGATAGTTTATTTCAGGTTGTGGATTCCAAGCCAGTCCTCGTTGGTGGATTTAAGGGGATCCAAATCAATGCTACCGCTGCCTGTGGTGATAATAAGTATTGGATCATGCTTTCCGGTACCGGTTGGAAATGCCCGGGGGTAGAGCACATTGGTTTTATCTACCTCGATAATGTCAATGGCGAGCGTGTCTTAATCCAGATCCAAGGCTCTCCAGATGGAAAAGACTACGAGTTTATTGTGGAAGAATCTCAGAAAGTTCTGGATACGGTCCTGTTTTCAGAATCGACGACATTCTCACCCAAGATGTTCAGTCTGCCGATCACATTCGGCTATAGTCCTAACTGGCAGGTTGAGGAACTTTCCAGCGAGGTAATTCTTACCGACAAAGACTATGACGGAGAATTTCTCTTTATTAATCCAAAGTCTGCCAGAGTAGCCGGTCCCGCCGCGCCGTATTCTGTCATACCATTTCCCGATGACTTTGCAAATTGGATCCAGTCACATGGTCTTTTTCAGGTTGTGAAAACGCAGTCGGTCATCGTGGGTGGATTGCCCGGAACACAGATTGATGCCGATGCCACCGCGGCTTGCGGGGCAAAAACCGAATGGTTTTTTGACGGTCCAAGCGGCTGGAACTGCGGGTCGGGCGGACATTATCGTTTTATCTACCTGGATGATGTACATGGCGAAGGGCTCTTGATCATGACTGTGGGCTATGTATCCACGGAAGATTTTACGTTGATGACGGATGAAACTCAGAAAATCCTGGACACGGTCGCGTTTTCAAAGCCGTAAAACTGAAGACTAATTTCCTTCAGTCACATTGACAGACTCATTAGGGGAGCGTCTGATCTGAAAAATACCAGAGGAAAAAAATGAACACCCATAAATTGCTCGTTTCAGGTTTGATGCTCGTAAGTGTATTGCTCTCGGCTTGCGCACCTGCGGCAACGCCGCTTGCCCTAACTGCTGTCCCTGCCACAATAGCCCCAACTGCTGTTCCCACTGCCCTCGTCTCGGTTACGCCTCCCACTGCCAAGGTCATTGCCGAATGGAAGGTCAATAACCCGAGCGGTATTTTCATTGGATTCGATTCGGTGTGGATCCCGGGACATCACGATAAGACGACAACTCGAATTGACCCTGCTACGAACCAAGTGATCGCAGTAATCAATGGAACTGGAGATCATGCGGAACAATCGCTGGCGGTTGGAGATGTACTCTGGGTCACAGGTCAACAAAATGACACAACCTGGATTGATCCCAAAACGAATACCGTCACGACAAACGTACCACCCGTACCGGGGCATCTTCACTACATCGCTTATGGCTTCAATTCTCTATGGATTACGACCTCAGACAACAAACTTGATCGGATTGATCCAGCCACCAGCGAAATCATCGCATCAATCCCATATGCGGATGGCTATGCAGATTGTCAGGGCTTTGTTTTTGCCAGCACTACTGCGATCTGGGTCGATCAGTGCGATCATGCGGAATTGATTAAAGTTGACCCAGCCACCAATAGTGTTGTGTCGAAGACACCCTACGCCACGCTGATTGATGAAGCCAAAGCGCAAACAACAGTGCCCACTGGCAAAGGCACAGATTTTGTCTGGATTAGTGTTGTGGGAGGACTGCTTCGGATTGATCCGAAAACAGGCGCCGGGTTAACCTTTCTGCCGTTGACTCCTGAGCAGCAAGGCGACGCCTTTCTCGCGGTCACCGATGAGGCGGTTTGGTTTGGTGGCTTGGGTCAAATCAACCGAGTGAACGTCGCCACCAACCAAATTGATGCGACTTATACAACTGACCCAGGTAGCATCATCCACTTGGCAATTGGTTTTGGCTCTGTCTGGCTGGAGAATTATCAGTTAAACCTTGTTCAGCGTCTCGATGTTGCACCGTAGGTTGTAAGCAAAGCGTGGCCGAGAGGAATACTCTCGGCTATGTCTGTTTTTGTTTATAAGCACTGTGGTTTGTCGAAACGACAACACAACAGATTGGGCGTATCAGTACAGAGGGTGTTGTCACTGAGTTCCCTCTTGAAGAGGGAGGCATCGCTGAAGCTCAAGGATTCATCGCAGTAGGTCCTGATGGTGCGCTCTGGTTCAATGAAGACGATGCCAACAAACTGGGGCGAATTACCGTCGAAGGTGAAATCACAGAGTTCGATCTGCCCGAAGGGTTATCGCCCATCCGTGAATTGGTCACTGCGCCTGATGGATATCTGTGGGTGACGTCCCGCGGAGGGAACGCAATTGTCAAACTCACAGCCGATGGCAAAGTCGCGGCTCAATATTCATTGCCCAATGATGGAAGTAATCCAACGGGCATGATCGTCGGGCCTGACAAAGCCATTTGGTTTGTTGAAGGTGGTGCCAATCAGATCGGGCGGATGACAATGGATGGACAGTTGACTGAATATCCCATCCCTAACGAAAACAGCTTCCCGCTTCGCCTGACCGCCGGACCCGACAACGCAGTTTGGTTCACTATGTTCGGTGTAAACAAAATTGGGCGCATCGACATGGATGGCAAGATCACCAGCTTCGATGCTCCTGATATGGGACCCGTGGGAATCACAACCGGCGCCGATGGCGCGATCTGGTTCACGGGTTACAACTCCACGCAGATCGGACGCATGACGACCGACGGTACGCTCACCAGAATTGACGTGCCCACCTATGCCAGCGTGCCATATCACATCATTGCCGGTCCCGATGGCAACATCTGGTTCACTGAACAGGAAGGCAACCAGATCGGACAGGTCAAGCTGTCAGCAAAATAGATTGCAAGCAGGATATTTCCATAGAACAGACGCCCCCTTGGGCGTCTGTTCAGAAAAAATTCATCAAAGGAAAAAAGAAAGGAGGTGTGCCTATAAGTCTGAAACGATTGCCATAATTATTCATCACTCAATCACGTCATATTTTATCAAAGGAGAATAACCATGAACGTATCTATATTAATGCTGTGGGCTCTTACCGGATGGCTCTTCATAAGACCCCTATCTGACCCTGCTCCTTTTCGGGGAAAGGAGCCAGATGATGGTGGGAAGCCACCGCCACCAAAACCACCCGATCCCAAGCTTTCAGCACGGATTCTGATGATGATCAATGCCGTTGGCGGCGTTGTTGGAGGATGGGTTTTCAGCCAGGTTTGGTTCTCAGGGAAACTTGCCAGCGGCGTAGATGTCGCTGCTACTGCGCTGGGCGCTTTTCTTGGTGCTGCTATTGTCAACAGTGTCTACCAGATGATGACAAATCGGGCCAGCGCATAGTTTTCGCAGGGGTCGGATTCCAGATTCGACCCCTCATTCATTTCCGATTCAATTCAAAATCATTTTAAAGGAGATAAGTCATGTTATTCGCAAAATTCAAAACCAATGTCCGTAAAGTTGGCATCTATGCCCTGATGGCAGTGATAGCTTTTGCGGCTGGATCATTCACTATTGCTCATGCCACCAACCCAGTCACGTTTTATGCCTGCCAGAGCATCGGGTTAAAGAGTTTATACAACGTCGTAACCAGCCCATCCACGCCACTGGAATGTAAGAGAGGCGATGTTGCAGTGCAATGGGATCAAGTGGGACCGATGGGTCCGCAGGGTGTTCAGGGCCCTGCTGGCGCAACGGGTCTCAAGGGTGATACGGGTCTGCAAGGACCTCAGGGTGAAATGGGTCCTGCTGGTCCACAGGGGGCGCAAGGCGAAGATGGACTTCAAGGTTCAGTCGGCCCGCAGGGGCCACAAGGTGAAACAGGCCTGCAAGGACCAAAGGGCGATAAAGGCGATCCCGGCGTTGCCGGCCCACAAGGATCTCAAGGTGAAATGGGGCCGGCTGGACCACAGGGTCTACAAGGTCCTGCTGGAACTGGTACAAGTTTTTATACACGTTATGCATCATTCACGGTTCCATATGGACAAGATGGATATCGCGAGAACTTTGGATCTGCATTTTGTGATATAGGCGATCAAGTAATCTCAGGTGGTGGCGGCGGTGGTGGCTACAGCGGCGGTACGACAGTTTTAGAAAATACGGGATCTGGGTATGATCCAAACACGCAAAGGCAATACTGGGGGATTACTGTTTATAACTATGGATCGTTTGACCAGACGCTTGTTGTCTTCGCCATTTGTGCGGACACTGCCCCATAATCATCCGGATTTTGCTTTCACCGTAGACCAGCCGTCGCGAGGCGGCTGGTGAAATAATATCAAATTATTTACTCAAAAGGAGAAATACCATGGTAGACCAAACCAAACTCAAACTCTATCGTTTTCTCAGCGCAATACCTCTATCGTTTTCTCAGCGCAATACTTCTGGTTGTCATGTTGAGCATGAGCGGGGTGATGTACGTCAGCGCGCATGGAGGTGATGTGACATTGGTCCATGCCTGTGTGACTAACCGCACTGGCGCGGTTCGCATTGTCAGCGCTTCTACAACATGCGATATCAACAAAGAGACCGCGTTGGATTGGGGTATTCAGGGCCCGAAAGGTGATAAGGGCGATGTTGGCCCGATGGGTCCGCAGGGACCAGAAGGTAAAACCGGGCCCGCCTCGGGAGTGCTCAACATTTACAGGAGGGAGGCCGTAGCCCCAAGTCCTTCCCTGATGGTGCAAACCAGTAGTATCGAATGTGATCCGGGTGACTTTGCAATATCAGCTGGAAGCCAGGCAGTCTATGGGGTCAGTGTGACAGACAGCTTCGCAGATTCTCTGAATCATACTCAATGGTGGTTCGTTACCCTCAACGAGAACGAGCTGTCAGTGGATCTCGCGGTATATGTACTCTGCGCCGATATGACCCCATAAAAACTCATATTCTGCTTTTTTCAACTCACAGGCCGCCGCGTGGCGGCCTGTGAACCGATAACATCTGTTTATCTGCACTTCAGATCACTCCAAAGGATAAAACATCATATCAGCCTATGCAATGTGGGTTCAGGGGAATTCGGCTCTTGCTCGGTGGGTTGGTGATCCACCAATTATGCAGGTAACCGCGACCTAAATTTATACATACCAAATTTATATCACGCCGGGCACATTCTTCTTTCGAAAATTAGTATGTGAAATCCAAAAAGCGGCATGATTGTTTATCGGAACATGCAAACGAAAACACCCCTGTAAGAAGGGGTGTTGTTTAATTGTCTTATTTTTATTTGGTTCGTAGTACTAGTTTACAACAGCCAATCTAAATTTATTATGTAAGATGATACATCTGGAATAGCGAACAAGTGTACTGGCCTGCTATGATACTCATACTGGATGCTGGAGGCGAATGAGATTAAAGTTGAAACGTTGCCGAAAGCGTTTATCATCATACCTTAGCATAGATTCAGACGAAGACTCAGGAGATAAATTATGACGGAAACCACACCATTTCTTATGTTTTGCGGACCACACGGTGGTCAGGCGGAAGAGGCAATCACATTCTATGTGTCTCTACTTAAGAATTCACAAACCATCGCCATTGATCGCTACGGCGCAAACGAGCAGGAGCCAGAAGGTACGGTGCGGCTCGCGCGCTTTACATTGGCTGGGCGTGAATACATGGCAATCGACAGCGCAGCGGCACACAATTTTACATTCACGCCAGCATTCTCAATATTTGTGAGATGCGAAAGTGAATCAGAACTTGGACAATTGTATGAAGCGCTAAGTGTAGGAGGAGCAGTGCTGATGCCGTTGGACAATTATGGATTTAGCCGTAAGTTTGGATGGTTGAATGACCGTTACGGCGTGTCGTGGCAGTTGAATCTGCCTTAGACTGGTAGCCCAACGGTGTGCGTGAGCGGCGGCTGGGGAGAAAAAGGTTCGGAAACGGGAACTGCCAAAGTTTAGAAAAAACTCTAAAAACGCGCAGAGTCCCAGCCGTCCACTGCACGTCGCAGATCCCGCACTGCGGGGCTATGTTGGGCTTATGCTGCAATTGTGATACCGTGGCTTTGATCGTTTGTTAATATTTCAAATGCTGCGCGATGCTTTGTTTCCAATATCTCAGTCTTACCAGTTATTTTTTCTTTGAAACGCAACCTGCATTTTGCGATTTTGCTATTAAGGCAATATTTATTTCCACCAGGCGGATTATAGTAATTTAGACCAACAAAGGCTTGACTTGGGGCAGATATTTGCCCATCAATCTCTACATCTTTAGCTTTTGACCTAAATTCCCAAGTGAAATACTGAAATTTTCCGTGAGCTTTTATCCCTTGTGTTAGTTCCGTAAGGGCATACTCCGATTTATTATGACGAAGGGTAAGAAGCGTTATCGGTGGCGTCCAAAATGGTCCTAACTTTAATTTTGCAGTCGCCACCTCTAAAAAACTATCTGGATGAGAATCGAAGCCAGCAACTTGACCCCATGCATATAAATCTGTATGCCTTAATCCCCAATTGTGATTTTGACTGCCAATCCAATCTGTAATGTTCATCTTTTCATCGTTGACCGATAAAACTCCATTGAAGTGTGCCAATGGAAGGCTTACCAAACTTTTTGCAGCAGGAAACTTGCCTTTGTATAAATTCAATGGCAGTAGAAGAAGGGGCAACGAATCTCCGTCAAATGTCAATTCCCATGTTAGTTTGTTCCCCTTGTTTTCAATTGCGCCTTGAAAAAAGTTTGATGAGAGTTTCGCGTTACCGATTTGGATATTGAAATCCGTCTGGTCAAAGAGGCAGTCAGTTAGAGGATATTCTTGCTTAACTACGGTGTGCTGATTTGATTCGCCATTGAAGAAAATTGCCCAAAGTTCACCTATATTATTTTCAGGGTGATTTTTGGGGCTAAAGAGCGTATAACGAATCCAAAAGGCTAAAGGGCGGGTTGGATGATTTGCTCGCAGAAAGAAACTCTCGTAATGCCCTTGTGTTTGGCTGTGAAAACGGGTGAGATTGACCTGCTTATGAAAGGCGAGGAGTTCATTTTGCATACTTTCATCCTTTCTGATTTACATAAGCCCAACGGTTGGCGGCCCGTCCCGTATGATCTTTACGGGATACCCGCTGGTGATCTCGACAGGCTCGATCCGGCGGGGCGGGACGAGGCAACTCCATTTTGACGGAATCAACTTGAAGCCACAAAAGTGCCTGAAAACGCGGCGACTCCCACCAGTCGGGTGTTAGCATGCAAGCGCGATCCGCCATGAGAGCGGATTGTGGTCGGGCACGTTTTTGGATACGCTAGGAATGTTCGGGGAACGGGAACGCGTATCCGGGAACGCTGCGTGAGGGTCCAGCCGAGAAGCGTGTGAGAGGTTCCAAGATCGATCCGGAACCAGCTCGTTCGGGTGTTTGGCTGTCCCGTTCGGATTCTAAACTGGGAATGGCGCTGGAGCGCCACAGCCCGTATCTGTGCATGAGCGAGCGACCCTAAAAAAGAAGCGTGCCCGACCTTTTGCTGGCAAGGTCTGCCAGTTTAACAGGAGTATACCCCCATGAAAGGTTCTGGAAAACGTTATATAGGATTGGATGTCCACAAGCATTACCTGATTGCCATCGGTGTGGACGATGAGCTAAATGTAGTTCTTCCCGTGCGGCGTGTGGAGCTGTCCCAGCTCGAGTCGTGGATGAAGAAGACATTGACGAAGCAGGACGAAGTGGTGCTGGAAATGACGACCAATACCTGGCAGCTCTACGATGAGTTGAGTAAGTATGCTGGGAAAGTGATCGTTGTTCATCCTCCACATGTCGCCTTGATCACCAGGTCGCAAGTCATGAACGACAAGATCGCCGCATCGATCCTGGCACGGTTGTTGTCCAAGGGATTGCTGGTGGGGGTCTGGATCCCGCCCCAGGAAGTTCGTGAACTGCGCGGCTTGGTGGCACAACGGAAGAAGATGACAGGACTAGCAACGCAGGCGAAGAACCGTCTGCATGCGGTATTACAACGACATCACTGGCTGCCCCCGGAAGGCAACCCCTTCCATGAGTCCCAACAGCACTGGTGGCTAGCTCTGGACTTGGGAGCGCTGGAAAAGGTGAATGTGCAGAGCGATCTGGAAACACTGCGGTTTGCCCAGGCACAGCAGATGCGTCTGACGTCCATGATGGAAGAGATTGGCAACCAGCAGGAGCAGGTCACCTGCATGCTGCAATTACCCGGATTTGGTGTCGTCACGGCTGTGACCGTCTGGGCCGCGATTGGCAATATTGAACGATTTGAAGATCCACAACACCTGGTGGGCTATGCGGGTCTCGGAACAAGGGTCCATGACAGTGGCATGTCCACTCGCACCGGACGCATCACCAAGGCAGGACGCCGCGATCTGCGTGTGGCCCTCATCGAAGCAGCCCAGGTGGCAGCCAACTCCCATCCCCACTGGAAAGCAGAATTGGCTCGTCTGCAACCTCGCCTCGGACGCAACAAAGCCATTGTGGCCATTGCACGGAAACTTCTCGTCGCGGTCTGGTATATCCTGGCACAACACAAGACGGATCGCTTTGCCCAACCCGAAGCGATTGCCCAGAAGTTCTTGAAGTTTGCCTACCAACT
>JAXIPJ010000174.1:0-3761 GCA_045402985.1 Anaerolineales bacterium | reverse complement strand
GATCATCAGCAGTGACCGCGTGCTTGGTACCATCCGCATCGAAAGCCACGAGCGCGAGAACGCCTTCGGCGAATCCGAACTGCGCCTGCTGACCACCATCGCCGCATCGCTGGGAACTGCCCTCGAGAACGCGCGTCTCTTCGATGAAACCCAGCGCCTGCTCAAAGAGACTGAGCAGCGCGCCGCTGAATTGGCGGTTATCAATAGCGTGCAACAGGCGCTGGCCGCCGAGTTGGATATGCAGGGCATTTACGACGCGGTCGGGGACAAGATTCGTGAGATCTTTGACGCTCAGGGGGTCTTCATTGGCACATTGGATCATGAATCCAGGCTGGGTATCTTCAACTATTTCTACGAAATGGGGGAACGTTTCCATCCTGGACCTGTGCCTTTCAGTGGCATGATGGAACATATCGCCAAAACAGGCGAAATGGTCGTGATCAATGCAAATATGGTTGAAGAGTCCGAGCCTTACGGACTGCATATCCCTGCAGGTGTCGCTCCCAAGTCGGGGGTGTGGATGCCCATAAAATCGGGAGGGCGTACGCAGGGTATTGTCAGCCTGCAAAACCTGGACCGCGAACATGCCTTCTCCGATTCAGATATCCGTCTCTTACAAACGCTCGCTAACGCCATGAGCGTTTCACTCGAAAACGCGCGCCTCTTCGATGAGGTGCAAAAACGTAACCTGGAGATCAGCGAAGCACTTAAACAACAGACTGCCACGAGTGACGTGCTCCGCGCCATGAGTGGTTTTCAACCGGACCTAAGATCGCTGTTGGAGATCATTGCCGAGAATGTTGCGAAGGTCTGCGACGCAAATGATGCGCATATTTACCGGGTGGAAGGGAAGGCAATTAAAGAATGGACTCATCGTGGTCCGATCCCGGGGCTGGAAGCTGGCGAATCACTACCGCTTAACCGTGGTTCAGTAATTGGAAGGGCGATCATTGATAGGCAGATAATTCATATCCATGATGCACAAGTGGAAATGAATGAGACCGAATTCCCAGTGAGCGTTTCCTTACAGCGTCGGTGGGGATACCGCACGGTGCTGGCAATCCCGCTGCTCCGTGACGGAGAACCGATTGGCGGCATTGCCATCCGCCGCCAGGAGGTACAGCCGTTTACCGATAAACAGATCGAGTTGATCAAAACGTTCGCCGACCAGGCTGTGATCGCAATCGAAAATGTGCGCCTTTTCGATGAGACTCAGCGCCTGCTAAAAGACACCCAACAGCGCAACGCCGAACTCGCCATTATCAACAGCGTGCAAGCTGCGCTCGCCGCCGAACTCAACATTCAAGGCATTTATGAGGCAGTCGGTGACAAAATCCGCGATATTACAAATTCAGAGATTGTGATGATTCAAAATTGGGATATTGAAAATGGCGTTCGGCATGATGATTATTCCTTTGAGAAGGGAGAAAGATTCCCAATCACAGAACATGCATTTACGCCATTAGAAAAGTCAGTGCTTCCTGAACTTCAAAATGGCAAAACCATCGTTTGGAACGATGGGATGGAAGAAAGAATTAAGAAGCTGGGCCATACACATGTCGTGGTTGGCATATTACCGGGTTCCGTTGTTACTGTGCCTTTGAAAACTGGAAAAGTAAATCAAAAAAACTTTACTGCGATTTCATTACAAAACAGTCGTGAACATGCTTTTAGTGAGTCAGATGTTCGATTGATTGAGACGCTCGCCAACAGCATGAGCGTGGCGCTCGAAAATGCCCGTCTCTTCGACGAGACCCAGCGTCTGCTCAAAGAAACGGAACAGCGCAACGCCGAACTGGCCATCATCAACAGCATGCAAGAGGGATTGGTCGCCAAGATGGACATTCAAGGTATCTATGACTTGGTCGGCGACAAGATCCGCGACATTTTCGACGCGCAGGTAGTTGATATCGGGCTTTACGACAGTAAAGATAATCTTATTCACTTCCCTTACACCATTGAACGCGGTGTGCGCTTCCCTGATGAGCCAATACAACTTATTGGTTTCCGCAAACATGTCATGGAAACTCGTCAATATTTGTTGATCAATGAAAATTTAGATGAAGTCTCGATGCAATATGGGAATCCACTTAGTATTCAAGGCGAAATTCCCAAGTCGGATGTTTTTGTTCCAATGATCGTGGGTACTGAAGCAAAAGGCGTGATCTCACTACAAAACCTCGACCGCGAGAATGCCTTCAGCGAATCGGACGTGCGCCTCCTCCAAACGCTGGTCAACAGCATGAGCGTCGCCCTCGAAAACGCCCGTCTCTTCGACGAGACCCAACATCTGCTCAAAGAGACCGAACAACGGGCGCAGGAACTCACCATCATCAACAGCGTGCAGGCAGGACTTGTCGCCAAGATGGACATTCAAGGTATCTATGACTTGGTCGGCGACAAAATCCGCGATCTCTTCGACGCGCAGGTGGTGGATATCGGGCTTTATGACAGTAAAGATAATCTTATTCACTTCCCTTACACCATTGAACGCGGCGTGCGCTTCCCTGATGAACCAATACAAGTTATTGGCTTCCGCAAGCATGTCATGGAAACTCGTCAACCGTTGATGGTAAACGAAAATATTGACGAAGCGTTTGCTAGATACGGAAATCCCGCGGTGATTACGGGTGAACCTGCAAAGTCCGTTCTGTATGTTCCTATGATTGTAGGGAATGAGGCCAAAGGTGTCATCTCACTGCAAAACCTCGACCGCGAAAACGCGTTCAGCGAATCGGACGTGCGCCTCCTCCAAACGCTTGCCAACTCAATGAGCGTCGCCCTCGAGAACGCGCGTCTCTTCGCTGAGACCCAGCGCCTGCTCAAAGAGACAGAATCTCGCGCGCAGGAACTTGCCATCATCAATAGCGTGGGCGAAGCTATGTCGCGGCAGCTGGATATGCAAACCATCACCCGCACCGTGGGCGATAAGGTCACCGAAATCTTCAACGCCGATGCTGCTTCCATCTTGTTGCTGGATCAGGAGACCAACCTGATCCTGCCAGTTTATGAACGGGATGCGGGCACATATATTGAAAACATAAAACCGTTCCCACTGGGGACAGGGTTGACCTCACACGTCATTCAAACACGTCAGCCACTAGTGCTTGGTACTGCTGAAGAAGCCGCAGAATTGGGAGCTTATTATCCGCCTGAGGCCGTGGAAGTAAATCCGAAGGTCACGGAATCGTACCTGGGTGTTCCGATTATCGTGGGTGAAAAAGTGATCGGCGTGATCTCAGCACATACCTATGCACAAGACGCGTACGATCAAAACAGCGTGCGCCTGCTCTCCACGCTTGCCAACAACATGGGCGTGGCGCTTGAAAACGCCCGGCTCTTCGACGAGACCCAGCGCCTGCTGAAAGAGACTGAACAACGCGCCGCTGAACTTGGCGCCATCAGCACAGTGACCCAGGCATTAGTGGCAGAAACAAAATTGGATAACATGATCCAGTTGATCGGAAGTCAGATGCGGGAAATCTTCAATGCGGATATTGCCTATGTGGCCTTGCTTGATCCGCAGGCAAATCTCATCCGCTTCCCGTATCAACATGGTGAAGCGTTCACCACGCTTAATTTCGGTGAAGGGCTGACGAGTAAGATCATCCAAACAGGCAAGCCATTGTTGATCAATAAGGATATCAAGGAACGCCGCGCACAATTGGGTGCGTCTTTGGTTGGCAGGGAGTCATTGTCATTTCTGGGCGTGCCAATCAAATCGGGTAAAGAGACCATCGGTGTATTGAGCGTGCAAAGCG
>JAXIPJ010000188.1:0-12204 GCA_045402985.1 Anaerolineales bacterium | reverse complement strand
CTCGAAGATTGGCCGCATCTTTTCCACGACTTCGGCCTGGCCGCCGATCATCAGGCTATATCCTTCAGTCAGGCCCCAGATCCCGCCGCTCGTGCCAGAGTCTACGAAGTCTATGCCTTTTGGTTCGAGCATCGCCGCGTGACGAACTGAATCCTTGTAATTGGAGTTGCCTCCATCAATGACGATATCGCCTTTTGAAAGAAGGCTTGATAATTTCTCAATCGTGTTATAAGTGACTTGACCAGCAGGCACCATCACCCAAACGATGCGCGGCGACTTGAGTTTGCCGATTGCTTCTTCCAACGAATGCGCGCCTTCCGCACCCAGTTTGACCGCTTCATCCACCGTCGCGGCAGTACGCGCATATCCAATGACGCGATGTCCGCCGCGTGCGAGGCGTGTTGCCATGTTCAACCCCATCTTGCCCAAACCGATCATTGCAAGTTCCATAATGAATGTCTCCTTTTATCTGAATCCCTCGGTGGTCGAGTAGTGCTGAGCGTTCGTTGCGAAGCACGTATCGAGACCACTAAGTAAGCAAGATATCTTTGGTTATTGGTGGTCTCGATATGCCCTCGAAAATCACTCGGGGCTACTCGACCACCGGTGTTATCCTTCACAATACTTTCTTGTTATCTTCCTCGGCAATTTATCTGCCGCGCCTTCATCAACCAACCAGATCAATTCACCATCTTTGGGATCGATGCGTTGCGCGGGATATAACTCTGGATTATATCTGTCACTCAGCACTTCTGCCAAAGTGATTGCTTTCTTTTCGCCTGTTGCCATAAAGACAACCATACGTGCGCTGTTGAAAACCAGTTGAGTCAATGTGACGCGGTTGGCAGGGCGATCTTGATAAGGCGCGATAACGGGCAGCGCGGCCTCAGATACATTCACGGGCGAGCCAGGGAACAGCGAGGCGGTGTGACCATCTTCACCCATGCCCAGGTAGACGAGGTCAAAGCGTGGCCAATCGAGCGGAGGGGATGCGTATGCCTTTAAGATGAGGGAATATTCTTTCGAAGCCTCAACCGGAGCAAGTTCACCTTTGACGCGATGAATATTGGATTCTGGAATTGGAACGCGACTCAATAATAGTTCCCGTGCCTGACCGTAACTACTCCCAGGGTCATCTGGAGGAACGCAGCGTTCATCGCCCCAGAAGAAATGAATTTTGTTCCAGTCAACTTTATTGTGAAAGTCTGTTGCGAGCATTTGAAAGAGACGAGTCGGAGTACCGCCCCCGTTGAGCGCGACCAGAAATTGATCGCGTTCCGCGATGGATTGCGCGGCCTGTTCAACAAAAAGCTTTGAAGCATGGAGACTCAGTCTTTCCAAGTCATGGAAGATGCGAAATTCAGGTTTCATGCTATCTTTTTTGGAACAGGAACCAGGCGGATGACCTATCGCGTTTATCGTCGAAACCGTCGCGTCGTGAGACGAGAGTCAGTTGGGAGGAGATAAGGCTTATATCGGCCTCACCAAGCCCGGTCCCCGCGTGAAGCGCATTTGGGGTGCAGAATCCGTACATGAGCCAGAATCCGTTTGGAACCAGGATGCGATCCAGTTGATGTAAATAGTCCGCTTTGCCAGCTTTTGGAATACTGTGAAAACATCCGATATCCAGAGCGAATTCATACAACCCCACAATTCCTTTAAGATTAGTGGCGTCACTTACATATAGATCTGCCTGGGTTGCAGTGGACCGCAATTTATGTTTTGCGAGTTGAATGGCGCGTGGTGCAAAATCGACCCCCGTTACCTGCCAACCAGCTTGGACAAGTGTAATTACATTTGTGCCTGTGCCACAGCCGATATCAATGGCGCGGGCGGGTTTATGTTTTTCGATGAACTCCAAAAGTTCGGGTGGACTGATACCTGTATCCCACCTCGGTTGACCGAAATACCAATATTGGAAGAGCAGACGGCGAAACAGGTTTTGCACTTTTATGATTCACCGTTTGTCAGAATGAACACAATTAATGTCATGGAAGGAAGGTGATGTGCAAAGCGTCGCTTTGACAATTCAGTTGAGTTCTTTTACAATCACGCAGCTTGCTTTAATATCCCAACTGCATAGGAAGGGTCTTTTCATGAAAGAGTATACCACCGAGTTTATTCGCAACGTCGCGCTGGTCTCGCATGGAGGTGCCGGGAAAACGATGTTGGCGGAGGCATTCCTGCACACTACGGGGGCTACCACCCGTTTGGGGAAAGTGGAGGATGGGACGGCAGTTTCAGATTATGACGATGAGGAACACCGTCGAAAAATATCGATCTATTCAAGCGTAATTCCAATCGAGCATCGCGATCATAAGATAAACATTATCGACGCGCCAGGCTACACTGATTTCGTGGGAGAGGCTATCGCCGCCCTGAGTGTTGCCGATGGCGCGATTATTTTGGTGGATGCAGTGTCGGGCATCGAAGTGGGCACTGAACTCGCCTGGCGCTATGCAGATGAGTTCAACCTGCCGCGTTTCTTCGTCATCAACAAGATGGATCGCGACAACGCCGATTTTGAAAAGACCTATGACGCGCTGGCAGAGTATGTGCGGGCGCATGGGAAGCGTGCACTGCAAGTCCATTTGCCCATCGGCGAAAAGCAAAATTTCAAAGGTGTGGTGGATATCATCGGCATGAAGTCTTATATGGGGGATGGCAAAACGACTGCGGACATCCCTGCCGAATTGCAGGAAGCCGCGGAAGCGGCTCACTTTGCGCTCGTGGAAGCCGCGGCGGAAGGGGAGGATGAGCTGATGGAAAAATACCTTGAGAACGGTTCTTTATCAGACGAGGAGATGGTGCGCGGCTTGGAGGATGTTGTCTACGCTGGAGCATTTGTCCCCATCTTTTGCGCGGCAGGCGGACGCGAGATCGGCTCGATCGCGCTGCTCAACGACATCATTGATCTTCTGCCATCCCCGCTGAATGCACCTGCACGTACTGCACGAGGCAAAGACAGCGAAGAAAAGCTGACCGCGTCTGACTCAGCACCCCTGGCTGCGTATGTGTGGAAGACCACTGCAGACCCGTTCGTCGGCAAGGTGACATACTTCCGCATATTCTCCGGTTCCGTTCAAGCAGACGCGCGGGTGTGGAATCAAAACAAGAACGCAGAAGAACGCATGTCCGGTTTGCATTTTCAGCGCGGAAAAGAACAAATCCCAGCAAAGGTTGTTCATGCAGGCGATATTGCGGCTGTTTCCAAATTAACCGTGACATCAACTGGCGATACATTCTGTGATAAAGGTCATCCGCTCACGATTGAAAAGCCCAAATTCCCCGCCGCGTTATATCGTGTGGCTATCACTCCGAAAACTCAAGCAGACGCCGCCAAGATATCACCGACCCTCACTCGTCTGTGCGAAGAGGATATGACTCTCTCGTGGCAGAACGATCCCATCACGCATGAGACGGTCTTGCAAGGCATGGGCGACCAGCATATTGATGTTGCCATCCATCGGGCACAGACCAAATTCCAGGTGGGCTTGGCAACTCATGAGCCACGAATCCCATACCGCGAAGGGATCACACGTAAAGCCAACGCACAATATCGTCATAAGAAACAATCGGGTGGTGCGGGCCAGTTCGGTGAAGTTCACCTCCGCATTGAGCCGTATCATGAAGGCGATTTTGAATTTGACGATGAACTCGTGGGTATGAATCTGTCCAAGTCTTATTTGCCGCCCATCGAAAAAGGCATCAAAGCCACAATGGAACGCGGCGCATTCGCGGGATACCCAATGAGCAACGTGCGGGTGATCGTCTATGACGGCAAGGAACACGAAGTGGACTCCAAACCTGTTGCTTTTGAGATCGCAGGCCGCGAAGCCTTCAAACTGGCAGTGCACGATGCAGGTCCCGTGCTGTTCGAGCCGATTATGAACGTGCGTGTCACCATCCCGGATGCGAACATGGGAGATGTGATGAGCGACCTCAACACCCGCCGCGGGCGTGTCCAGGGCACCGACTCCGAGCGCGGCAACACAATCATTGTGGCGCATGTGCCAATGGCTGAAATGACGCGCTACACCACGCAACTCCGCTCGATCACGGGCGGACGCGGCTACTTCACCATGGAGTTCGATCATTACGATGTTGTCCCCAACCACATTGCGGGCACCATCATCGAAGCGCATAAGAAGGAAATGGAAGCGAAGAAGGAAGAGTAACGAGTAATTGGTAAATTGTAAAAGAGGCTCTCCGTTCGGAGAGCCTCTTTTTGTTTGTCCGATTACGTTAGCTATCAATCAAAAGTTGCCGCGCTGATTGTGTAGCCATAAGCGAGAATATTCAATCCTTGGAACGATCGAAGCTAAACTTTACTGGTTTAGCGTAGCAGTGCTTTTTGGGATTAAGATACTTTCGGAAAATTTTTCTTATTTCGCCACCAGAAAAACCATAGTCCCACTATTAGTAGCAATATCAGTATCGAAACTTGGATAATCAATGCTATCCGCGCTTGCCTCTGGCGAGCCTCTTGGTTCTGGAGCGCCGTTGGGAAAAGATATTCGGGAGGCAGATTGAGTTTGAGGATTGGTTGCCTCGGTGTTGGGTTGGGGAACATTCCACCTGATTGTATGTAGGCCTGAGCATAAATCCCACTATCATCATGAGCCCAGCCATAAGTGGTACAACATCCTGGGTATTCTCTAATGAAGTTATCATAAAGCGGGCCAATCTTTGTGCCATCCACAGTGTAGAAACCATCCTCACCAAAAAGCTTCGTAACGAAGCGCCCATCGTGGGAGACTCGCTTTTTTCCTTCGTTCGGATAATTAATTTCTTGATAAGAAATTTGATTATCCTTTAGGAAATTCAACACGGAACGAGTAGGATCATACCCTTCTGCCAAAACATACGCCTGTTCGGGGTGAGTCTTGAAATCGGGACCAAGCGCCACTGCCCACCGTTTAAAGGAAATATAATAAACCTGCTCAGCATCCCGAAATCTTTCAACGACTTGATCTGTTACCTCAGCTGTACCCTCAGACCAGTCCACGGAAAGCTTGGTTCCATCACTAATATCGCAAACCGTAAATCCCCCTGGATAATTGCTGGTCTGCGTGTATCCTCCGAGCTTTACTGTATTGGTCAGCCACCAATCTCCGCAACTGGTATCCAGTTGCTTTTTCCCTGTTACCATATCTTGTACCCACGGTTCATACCCATTCGCAGTGACAACACTATAAGGTAGATAGCGCCCATCGGGTGACATCATCTTTATGGTTGGGTTTTCACAGGCAGAAACTACAACTTCAACATTCGGTCCGCTCGGTGGGAACACGCAATGCTGCCAAATATAAGCTTCCAGCCAGACAATAGGCAGGCTAATGCACAAGATCAACACGACTATGATGATGCATCCGTATCTGGTCAGCTTATTACTCATAAAAAGCCTTTCATTCAAATGTAATTATAAAATTTCAGGCTCTGTTGAGATAATTATGCTGATGATCAAGGCAAATAATTTCTGTGCTCATTAATAAAGCCGTGGATAAAAGCATATCAAACTCCGTGTAATATGGCAATTGGTATAAACGTTACTTTTTGTTACAGTCATAGTCGGTTGCAAATCTGCATTCTCATTAGTAAAATATCCTTATGCCAATCATCCGCCTTCCGAATGTCATGAGTTTTTATACTGAAAAGCAAAGTGAATTTTCTGTCTCCGCAACAACAGCCATCGAAGCTGTGCGCGCTGCGGCTGAAAAATACCCTGCTTTAAGAACACACGTGCTCGATGGCAAAAATAATCTGCGTGGGCATATTCATTTGTTTGTGAATAACGTGAGCATTCGCGATTTGGACGGGCTTGAAACACCAGTAGGGGAAAATGACGTGGTGCGAATCCTGCCTGCCGCGGCGGGAGGATGAGTATTCATGTCATTGCGAGCTGTGTTCGTCGGCGAAGCAATCTCCACGCTGTCGGGGATTGCTTCGAGCGAAAGCCCCGCCCTCGCAATGACATTGCCAATTATTAACTTGACAATTCGGGTAAGAACTGTAAAATTGCCAGCATCATACTTAATGACCTATGAAAACATTTAACTATTGCTTGTGTCGACGGCGGGGCTCGTAACCACCGCCTGAGATATATCTCCGCAGTCAACAGCTTCTCAGAACGGTGGACGACTCCCGCGTGCTATATCTCGCGAGGCGTTTGTTCGTCGTTCTTTTATTTTGCCTGTTGGCTGCTTTTGATTTACATAGTGCCGCATAAAATCTAAAATGAAAGTTAAAGTATTTGCGGATTGCGAATACGAAAAAATAGTGATTTATGCGACAAACGGCAAGGAGTTTATGACTTTACTGGATACAAAATATTCTCAAACGGATTCTGACTCAGCGACGGATCTCACTTCACATGTTGGCAATACTCCGCTTCTCCCGGTTCAACGACTGGGCCGCGGCCTGTCTCCGCGTGTGAAAGTATTTGCCAAAGCTGAATGGTTCAACCCCGGAGGCTCCGTCAAGGATAGACCCGCGCTCAATATCATTCAGACCGCGCTCGCAAATGGGGATCTTGGAAATGGAAAGCGCCTTCTGGATTCCACCTCTGGAAATATGGGAATTTCGTATGCCACATTTGGCGCGGCTTTGGGAATTCCAGTCACGCTGACAATTCCGTCCAGTGCCAGCCCTGAGCGATTCACCATGCTGCGTGCGCTGGGGGCTGAGTTGATCCTCACCGACCCAACGGAAGGCTCGGATGGCGCCATCCTGGCAGCGCGTCAACTTGCGAAAGAAAACCCAGACCTCTACTGGTATGCCAATCAATATAACAATCTCGCCAACTGGCAGGCACATTATGAATCGACCGGACCCGAAATTCTTTCGCAAACAAATGGCGAAGTGACTCACTTCGTTGCCGGGCTTGGCACCTCAGGAACTTTGACAGGAACCGGGAAATATCTGCGTGAACGCCTGCCGGATGTAAATATCATCGCATTCCAACCGGATGCGGCCTTCCACGGACTCGAAGGCCTCAAGCACATGCCAACTGCGATCCAGCCTGGAATTTATGATCCCTCATTCGCAGATGAAGTACTTGAGGTAAGAACTGAAGACGCCCATGAGATGACAAGACGATTGGCGCGCGAGGAAGGTTTCTTTGTTGGGATATCGTCAGGAGCGGCGGCTGTCGCTGCGTTACGTGTAGCCAGCGATATGGAAGAAGGAATAGTTGTGACCATATTCCCGGACTCGGGCTATAAGTATTTGAGTGACAAAGCGTTATGGGAGGCGAAGTGACCTTGAGCCTTTCAGACGAGGTACTTGCACGCATCCACGCGCACGGAGAGGAGTCGTATCCCGAAGAGGGGGCGGGCTTCCTGCTCGGCGTCGACTCGGCTAATGGCAAACGCGCGGTGACGGTTATCTTTCATCTCACAAATTCGCGCGAGGATGAAGCGCGTCATAACCGTTATTTGATCACGCCCGAAGATTATCTCAAGGCCGAATTAACGGCAGACAAGCTAGGGCTGAGTCTGATCGGTGTTTTCCATTCGCATCCAGACCATCCGAATCGCCCCTCCGAATATGACCGAGAATGGGCGCAACCATTTTTCTCTTACATCATCACGAGTGTGAATGAAGGTAGGGCTATTGAGAGCCGCTCGTGGCGCTTGATCGAAGACCGTTCGAAATTTGATGAAGAAGAATTAAAAATCTCTTAGCCACTGAGCACAGAGAGTGCTCTGAGTTAATAATTCTCAAAATCTCTGTGATCTCCCCCGGCACTGCCCCCAGGGTAAGTGTGTGGCAATAATTAGGATAACAATATGACATCGCAAACCTTGCAAAAAGTGGATCACTCTGCACTCAAGACAAATCAAATCATCATCATCTCTTTGAACATACTGGCATTCATTTTGAATCTTCCATTTTTGGCGGCATTTGTTGCGCTGGTAATGGGTATTGGTTCCGCGCTGAAAGTGCCTGGGTTCGGAATTGTGTATAAAAATTTACTCAAGCCGCGCGGCTGGATGAAACCCGATGTGCTGGACGATAACCCCGAACCCCATCGCTTCGCTCAAATTCTTGGTTTCGTGTTCATGACCGCCGGCTCGCTGGCATTATTCCTTGGTGCAACGACACTTGGCTGGGGGCTGGTCTGGCTGGTTGTCGCGCTGGCGGCGCTGAATGCCTTTGGCGGATTCTGCGTGGGCTGCGCGGTCTATTACTGGCTGGGTCGATTCCAATTGTTCGGCTTTACCAAACAACCGCCCGCAGGGACGTTTCCTGGCATGAAGCCAAAAGCAGGAGTCCGCGCATGAGTTCAGAAATCCCATTGCGTTTTATTCTTGCAATCGGTATCATAGGGCTGGGCGCGGCCGCATACTGGTTTGTTAATCACCGTCTACTGGTACGCGCAAAGAATAACGTATTCACGTTGTTTAAGAAACTGCCGGATAAGCCGGTCATCGTTTATTTCACTACACCAGATTGTATTCCGTGCAAGACTGTTCAGCGGCCTGCACTTGATCAGATCAGAACTCTGCTTGGCGAAAAATTGCAAGTGATCGAGATCGATGCCTTTGAGCGGCCTGACCTCGCCAAGAGCTGGGGCGTGATGAGCGTCCCAACCACGTTCCTGCTGGATGCGCGCGGCGAAGCGCGTTATGTCAATAATGGTGTGGCCCGCGCAGAAAAACTGATGGAACAGATTCAGACTTTGTAATAAGTAATCTGTTGGTCGAGTAGGACGAAGTCCGTATCGAGACCAACGCGTAAAAAGAAGACAAAAATCAGCTTCAAAATACGTGGTCTCGACACCTGCACTGCACCACACCTGCCCCGGAGGGCGGTGCCGGGGAACGCAGTGCGGTGCAAGTGTATGTCCCGAAGAACCTGGGGCTACTCGACCATCAGAACATAATATTGAGGAGACCCCATATGCCCGTATTAAGAATACCAACCCCGTTGCGTTCCTATACCAGCGGACAAAGCGAAGTGAACGTCAGCGGCTTGAAAATTTCAGATGCGCTCACGGATCTAACGACCCAATATCCCACGATCAAGCCGCACATATTTAATGATGGCGGTGAGTTGCGGCCATTTGTCAACCTGTTTGTTGGCGAGCACAATATCAAAGATCTGCAGGGAGTTGAAACACCTATCAAGGACGGCGATAGGCTTATTTTGATCCCGTCCATTGCGGGAGGCTAAAATGTTGCCTGAACTTTCTCGTGACGAAATTCTGCGTTATTCGCGCCACCTGCTGATCCCCGAAGTTGGGCTCGAAGGTCAGCGCAAATTAAAGAACTCATCCGCCCTAATTGTGGGTACGGGCGGGCTTGGTTCACCGGTCGCACTTTATTTGGCTGCGGCTGGTATAGGTCGCATTGGACTCGTGGATTACGATGTCGTCGATTCCTCCAACCTGCAGCGTCAGGTGATTCATGGAACCTCCACAGTCGGCAAATTGAAAGTGGATAGCGCGCGCGATAAACTCGTTGATCTGAATCCCGATATTCAAGTGGATGTATACAACGAGCCGTTCACCTCGGAAAACGCGCTACGCATCGCGCGGGACTATGACATCATCCTCGATGGAACCGACAACTTTCCGACGCGTTATCTCACCAACGATGTGGCTGTGTTCCTCGGCAAACCGAATGTATATGCCTCCATCTATCGCTTTGACGGACAGGCAAGTGTGTTCTACGCCAAGGAAGGTCCCTGCTATCGCTGTCTTTTCCCCGAACCGCCGCCGCCCGGGCTTGTCCCTTCTTGCGCGGAGGGTGGCGTGCTGGGAGTCTTGCCCGGCACTATGGGCACGATCCAGGCGACCGAAGCATTGAAAGTCTTGCTGGGGATCGGCGAACCGTTGATTGGCAAATTACTGCTTTACAACGCGCTGGATATGACTTTTGATTTTGTGAAGTTGAAGAAGAATCCAAACTGCCGCGTCTGTGGACCAAACGCCGATATTAAAGAGTTGATCGACTACGAAGAGTTTTGCGGTGTCCCAAGCCATGACCATGAAGAAGGCTCCGCTGGCGCGAATTGGGATATCACTGTCAGCGAACTTGCCGAGCGCGTGAAAACAAATCATCTCAAGCTGGTGGATGTGCGCGAACCCCATGAATTGGAGATTTCCCGCCTGCCGGACGCAACGAACATTCCGCTCGGTCAATTAGCGGCGCGGCTCTCTGAACTGGATTCTGCAGAGGATATGGTGATATTTTGCAAATCTGGTGCCCGCTCAGCGCGCGGGCTGGAGCTTCTTGTCAGCGCGGGGTTCAAGAAGGTCAAGAACCTCAAAGGAGGCATCAACGCCTGGGCGAGAGAAGTAGATAAGAATTTGCCAGTGTATTAAATTTCCGTATTCTTCGTCATTGCGAGGAGGGTATTAGCCCGACGAAGCAATCCCCTCATCGTATTGGAGATTGCTTCGCCCTTTGGTTTCGATACGCCCTTCGCGAAGAACGCTCAGAGCTACTCAACCAGCAGGGCTCGCAATGACGAATAAAGGTGATCAATGAAACGAGTATTGATTTTAGGTGGCGGCTTTGGCGGAATTGCAACTGCGCGGCGTCTCAAACAAAAACTTGCAGATGAAGTTGAAGTGATCCTTGTGGATAAGCGCGACCATTTTATGGTGGGCTTCCGCAAAAGTTGGGCGCTGGTGGGCGAGTCATCACTTGAAGAGGGGCAGAGGCCGCTAGACAGCCTCACCAGCTTTGGGGTCCGCGTGATGCGTGACCCCGTCACACGGATAGATCCGCGCGCGCGCGCCGCAACGATGGGAGATCAAAGAATTGATGCTGACGCGCTGGTAGTGGCTCTTGGCGCTGAATTGATTCCGAATGCAGTATCAGGTTTTCAAGAACATGCCTTCAATGTTTATGATCCACAGGGTATCCCGCGTGCCGCACAGGCATTGAATGAATTTCAAGGCGGACGATTGGTGATCGGCATCTTCGGCGCGCCCTATAAGTGTCCGCCTGCGCCGTTTGAAATGGCGCTGCTGATCAATGATAAGTTGAAGGCGAAAGGTGTAAAGGCAAGTATCGACGTGTTTTCGCCTCAGCCGATGTCGCTACCCATCCTTGGATCAGTAGGTTGCGATTTGATCGAGGGTCGCCTGGCTGATAATGGAATTACGTTTCATCCGAATCATAAAGCCACGGCAGTGGAGGCGGGCGAAGTAGTCTTTGCAAATAAACGCATGCCTTACGATCGGCTTCTGGGAATTCCGCCGCATAAGCCGCCTGCCGTTGTCCGCGAAAGTGGATTGGTTGGCGAATCTGGCTGGGTGGATGTGAATAAGCACACATTGGAAACTTTGTTTGACGGAGTCTATGCAATCGGTGATGTGGTGCAGATCATGCTGGCGAACGGTAAGCCTCTTCCGAAAGCTGGATTGTTCGCCGAGCAGATGGGCGAGACCGTCGCGGAACGGATCGCTTCTGGATTTTTAGGCGAAGAAGCCGCAGCGACTTTCGCAGGAGAGGGCGGTTGTTACCTGGAAGTAGGTGGTGGCAAAGCGATGATGGTGCGCGGAAACTTCCTTGCTGAGCCAGAACCTGAAGTGACTCTTACCGAAGCGACCGTTGAGTTTTTGAATGAGAAACGCTCATTCGAAACGCAGAGATTGTCCGAGTGGTTTGGGTAAACAATAAAAGAATGTCCTCCGGAATCCGACCTCCGAGATTTTCAAAATCTCGGAGGTCTTTTCGTTGGTGCGGTAAAATACTCTCACCATCAAAGGAGAGAGAATGGCATTAGCAGTTTCTTCCGAAAAGCGTGTGTACGATAATGTTCTCGGAGCGATGGGGAATACGCCGCTTGTCCGTTTGAAACGGATCGGACGCGATTTGCCTTGTCCTTTGTATGCAAAATTGGAGTTGATGAATCCAGGCGGCTCGGTCAAGGACCGCGTGGGAGCATTTATCATTGAGCAAGCCGAGAAACGCGGCGAACTCAAACCAGGGGGAACAATCGTCGAAGCCACAAGCGGCAACACAGGTGTGGGACTTGCCATTGCCGCGGCGCTTAAAGGTTATAAAACAATTTTTGTGATGCCCGATAAGATGAGCAATGAGAAGATCTTGCTCTTGCGCGCCTACGGGGCAAAGGTGGTTATTACACCTACCGCAGTTGAGCCGGATGATCCGAGATCGTATTATCAAGTGGCAGATAAATTCGCCCGCGAAACCCCGAATGCGATCTTGGCGAATCAATATCACA
>JAXIPJ010000399.1:0-2535 GCA_045402985.1 Anaerolineales bacterium | reverse complement strand
TGCCTCCTGCCCGATCGAACTGCGATAATCGCGCGTAATATAAAGCACGCTCTTGATCACTTCGGGCAAAATATTTTTGGAGTCAACGGGCAATAGTTTGACTCGCTGACCATCATAAACCGCGACGCCTGAATTGGATGTGCCGAAGTCAATGCCCACTTTGAGACTCATGACGCGCTCCGCTTCACGTTGTCAGCTGGGATGACGCCAATGGACAGGATCAACCCGTCGGCTTCGAGCGAACCGGCGCCGGTCATTGAATCCGCTTCATGGATTTTGAGTCTCCCCGTAGCATCCAGTACCAAGACCTGGTCTCCAGCCTGAACGGATGCCGCGCCCATAAAACGGACGCCTTGCTCAAGCCGCGAGGGCGGAATGAGAGACTGTCCCTTTGCCGAAGAAGATTTTGTTAATTCAACTGACTTGCTTTCGCGGGAGATCACCTTGCCTGTTTGAGTCACGAAGAGCAGCGACTCGTCCGCACGAGTCGTAAAAGACGCGATCACGTAATCTGTAGCAGAAAGGCGGATGCGCTCCTCGGTCGCATAAGATAGATCATCCACATCGAGCCCGATCAAGTGACCTTCGTATGTGACGAAAGCAAGTCGCGTTTGTTTTTTGTAGAGCGTCATGTCAAATGGTTGATCAGATTTTTGCAGCGCGCCTTTTCCAATGTAATGATTGGCAAGAATGGATTGCGCCATGGAGGTCATTGTTTTCTTCACACAACCGCGGCGGCTGATCTGCAAAAAGAAATCAGAGAGGGGGAGCTGCGAGAAAGCCGTAATGCAAGCCAGCAATTCGCCTGCGCGCGGTTCATTGGGGAGCGCGGCTTGATCCCATTCCCACGCGCCTCCAACTTCCACCGTGGGAATATCACTGACCGCAAGTGTAGCAACCCGACCAGATGTGAACAATAAGAGAATTTCCTCCTTCGAAGGGACGGTCAGCAGGCGCGGCGGTTCATCGTCGGTGACCATCTCGCCCGCGATGCGGCCAGCTTCTTTTGTGTCTGCGTTGAGTTCAATACGGAAGATTCTTCCGCGCGCGTTGTAGATCAACAGGCTAACAGTTAATATTTCAACAGGTTGGGCGGGGAATTCCACCAGCACATTATCATCGGCACCGAATCGCCGTTTGAGCAGATCCAGTTGATATTCCAAATGAGTGATACGCTTCTGATATTCTTCGACACGCGTGCCGTTCTGTAAAGCGATGTTCTCTGCCAGCAGTTCCTCATCGCGCTCGGTCAACTCGCGCAAACGTCTGGCGATGAGCCGCACGATTGTGACGGCTGATTCGGGTCGCTCTTCGGCTTCTTTCATCCATTCGTCAATTTTGTTGGTGAAGGACATGATTTGGGTTCCTTTGGGGTAGGTAATTATACATGAAGGGAAGACCGGCTCCCAGAAAAACTCATCTAAGATTACGATTTTGAAGAACTGAATTCATGGCGCTTAAGCGAGGGTGCACGGCAACCTGTCAGATTTGCAGGAAAAGATGTAAGATTAATTTTTGAGGAGTTTAGCCGCTAGATTTTTATTAGTTCAAAGGAGTTCAACGTGACAAAGATTACACCACTCACAGCAATCAATAATTATTACCGCGACACAAACGTTGACGTCCTGAGGACTGTGAGTGCTTTGTCAGACGATCAGATCGTTTGGCAACCTCACCCAGCCTGTAACTCCATAGCCTTTCTCCTTTGGCATATGGCTCGCTGGGAAGATCATATGCAAGCCACAGTCCCAGGCATGACGGAGGAACTCTCCCACCGCCTGCCGCCCGGACAACAAATCTGGGAGAGGGATCAACTCGCTGCAAAATGGGGATTTAACCCAACGCAACTTGGGGAGTTGGAATTGGGGACAGGCTTTGACAGCGATGCCTCAAGTGAACCGCCCTGGCCCAAAAAGGGAGTTCTGCTCGAATACGCCCAAAAGACATTTGCGGCTGTGGAACATGCCATCAGTTTCATTGACGAAGAGCAGTTTCAGGAAATCGAACGCTCCCAATTTGACAATCAATACATGAATGAAACGATGACTCAATCGGTCACCGTCGGCAATGCGGTAATGGAGCATCTCGTCCATAATGTTCACCACTTAGGAGAAGTCTATTACCTGATTGGCTTAATGAAGCGGAATGGAGTGAATCGTGTTGAAGGTTGACAGATAATACACTTCAACAACCGAAAATTTCACCCTTGACGCATCCGCTCGACACGCATAGAATTGCGCCTAATATGCTTAAGTCCACTCGCTGGTTTGCGTACTATTATTTTACGGCTCCCGTTCGGTTGCCGTTGGTGGCGCTTAAGTAGACAGGAAATAAATCTGTTCACGTAAAGGGCGAGACCACACGGTCTCGCCCTTTTTATTTTCCTCTCCTCACCCCCTCTCCCTCCCCACCTCCTCTAAGGATGGGAGAGGGGCAAAGGGAGAGGCTTCATAGGAGCAACCGATGCCAATCCGTGGAATCCGTGGCGCGACAACAGTCGCCGCAGACCGACCTGACCTTATCCTGCAAGCCACG
>JAXIPJ010000419.1:0-35940 GCA_045402985.1 Anaerolineales bacterium | reverse complement strand
GGAAAAGGCAAAACAAGAATATGGGATTTCTGTTAATTTGGATACGACCTTGCAATCATTTATGAAGGGCTTTGATGCCTTCTATCCCCCACGCGGAAGAATGTACCTTTCTAAAGTCGAGGGTGAAATGGTCGGGATAGGTTGTTTGAAACAATTAGACAACAATGTCGGCGAAATTAAAAGAATGTTCGTGAAGTCAGAATATCGCGGCAGGGGCATTGGAAAACTGATTTTAGACACGCTCCTCGCAGATGCACGCTCCATAGGTTATACAAAAGTACGTTTGGATAGTCCAAAATTCTCCATTGAAGCCCACGGCTTATATCAATCCATGGGCTTCCGATTCATCGAGCCCTATCAAGGTAGTGAAGGAGCAGAGGCGGGAGCAGATCTTGCGGTGTACATGGAGCTGGTATTATAGATCATGAGTGCGGGCTAACACAGCGTGCACCCGAACCCCGACAAAGTGCGTCGGGGCCATGGTGGTGGGACTCTGCGCGTTTTCGGGCAATTTGTTTGGCTTGGAGTGGGTTCCGTCAAAGTAGCGTTGTCTCGTCCCGCCCACCAGCGGGTAACGCCAGCCGTTAGGCGCAGCCTATACATGGTGGCCACACTTGATCATCGTGGCTGGTAAAGGAGAAATTTTTGTTATGGATAAAACAACGCAAGACGCAACCTTGGGCACCGTTGGGTGGTTCGCATTTGCGGCCGGAACCGTCGGCCTCACCGCAGAGCAGACCCTCCGCCTTAGCGTGGTGAACTTGAGTCCCTCGAACACTATCATACTGTGTGGCCTATGGCAGAACCCCCGCCCGTTATTGCTGGCCGAGCACAGTCGCACCCTCGGCCCCGGAGAGGCCCAAGACTGCGATCTGAAGGCTTCAGACCTTCCCCAAGAGATTTTTGACAAGACTGGGCGCGCTCAGGTTCGGCCATTTGTGCGGAGCAGTTCCCGCACGGTTTGCGCCAATGTGGAAGTGTTCGACGACAAGACAGGGAAAACGAGCATCATCTTAGCCTTGCAAGAGATTGTTCACCGCGGATAACGGGCTGGCACGTCGCATTTCGGCGGAGGTTCATGAAACTGCTCCTGGCGAACCTTGCCCGCGCCTAACACGGCGTGCACCGGACGGGGCGGTACGAGCCGCGATTCTGAGCTAGTTTCGCCCGGTCCGGCACGATAATGGCTAGTAGCCTTGCCAACCCGCCCCGCCGGTAACGCTTGCCGTTAGGCAACGCAGAAGTCCAACGAATCGAAAGGAGGTAGCTGTGACCGATGACCCCAACGATACAGTTGCGTCGTTCCCCAGCAATGGATACGTCTTGGGAATCGACGAAGGGGAGGCCTTTCTTCTCGCGGAGCGGCGTGCTCCCGTTTATCTCAAGGTAACTCCGGAGAAAGGTTCGCAGAGACTTTCAGTGATCCTCGAACAACTTGTTCCGGGCGATGAGATCCCCATCCACCTGCATGAAGATGCCGACGAGGTCCTCTTCATTCACTCCGGCGAAGGGCTCGAGCGCCTCGGGGAAAATGAACACAGCGTGCTGGCAGGGAGCATAATCTATGTTCCCCAGGGAACGTGGCATGGGCTCCGCAACACTTCACCCACCGAAAACCTGAATGTGCTTGCGGTTTTCTCACCCCCAGGCTTTGAGGGCTTCTTTAGAGTATGTGGCACCTCGCCCGGGCAAGCGTGGGTGGAGCCCAGTCCAGAGGAATGGACTGAGATCAGACGCCGGTTCAAATACAAGATCCCTTAATGCTCTCCCAGTCCACGGCGCTGCCTAACACAGCGTGCAGCAACTGTCTTGAATGTCAAGGCAGTTGTTGAGTTTTAAGTGGGAAAATGCAAGCTGGTCAGGCAGCGGCACAGCGGAAAGGTTGCTGGTCGCGCAGCATCGCATTCAGGATGGTGAGGAACTTTCGCATACAAGCGATGAGAGCCACTTTCTTGAGTTTGCCACGGTTCAACAAGTGCTGGTATTGGGCTCGGATGAGTGGGTTGTGACGCGTGGCTACCAGGGTGGCCATATAGAGTACACTGCGGACATCGCCCCGCCCGCCTTTGGTCTTGCGATAGCCTCGTTTCTTGCCACTGTCAGAGTTCATGGGTGCCACACCTACCAGAGCAGCAATTTTCTTGCGGTCCATCTTGCCTAGTTCAGGCAGCTCTGCCAGCAAGGTGGCTGTGGTTACCTTGCCCACACCCGGCGCACTGTCCAGGATTTCGGTTTGCTCCTGCCAGGCTTCTTGGTCTGCCACAAACTGTTGGATCTGCCCATCCAAGGTTTTCTTTTCCGCTTTCAAACAGGTGATCATGCGCTGCACAGAGCCCTTTAAGCTCTGGGAGACCGTGCGCAAGCGGTTTTGCTCCGCCTTGAGCATTTCTTCCAGCTGCCTGCGCCGCACCAAGAGGGCGCTGAGCTGTTTGCCAGCTTCACTTTTGCTCTCATAGCGCCTGGGTTGCACTTTCTCCCCGAACACGGCCAGCACCTGGGCATCTAATTTGTCTGTCTTGGCCAAAAGACCACAGGCTCTGGCAAATTGCCTGACCCGGGCTGGGTTCACAACCGCCACCGCCAAGCCTGCCCAGAACAAGGCTTCCACCATCACCCGCTGATAGCCACCCGTGGCTTCCACCACGATGAGTTCAGGTTCCCGTTCCACCATCCATTTCACTAACTCATTTATTCCTTCTTGGGTATTGGCTACCTGCCACACTCGTTCTTCCCCCAGTACTGCCACATCCAGCTTGTCCTTCGAAACATCGATGCCCACATACGTTTCACTACTAGTTGCCATCTCATCCTCCTCTCCGTATAATAGAGGTGTGCCCGGGCTAGTATTCGGTCTTCTAGACCTTTCAACTGTTCGGGCTAAAGACATGTGGACATGGCGATCCTGCTGCACGACGGTCTCTGCTGGACCACCCGACTAGCGATCTGCCATCTCCTCCTTTTATGATACTACCCGACTTGGGGTATGCGCCGCGTTTTTAGGCATTTTTTGCGGCTTGGAGTTGATTCCGTCAAAGCGGCGTTATCTCGTCCCGCTTGGTTGTCGACTGGCGAAGCCGTGTCGAGACACACCAGTGGGTATCCCGCAGGAGCATGCGGGACAGGCCGCGAGCCGTTAGCCCGCAGATATCAGGTATTGGCCTTACATGAATGAGGTGGTTGATTGAACCAGTCCAAAGTCCATAGCTGCAAAATAGTTATCAAGCTCATCCTGATGCTAGTCGTGCCAGCGCTCGCCTGCAATATTCCAGAGACGGCGCCAGATACGCCGCTACCTCGGACCTCTCCCACAACTGCAAACATCTCTACACCTACAAATACTTTTACACCTGCGAATACTTCTACACCTGAACCAACCCCTCTGCCCCCTGAGATGGTCTGGTTTGCGCCCAATTTTGGTTCCCGCGACTATCTTGAACTATTTACGAAGCCAGAGCAGTGGTCAGTGGTGCGCTCGCGCATCCATGTCTTCCAGTTCTACGCGGATAACGTCCTCGGTGAACGCCCCTGTCCACTCTGCGGAGATAACTCGTTCGACGCCTTTGTCCGCGCTGGAGCATTTCAGAAGTTAACCGATTGGGGACTCGCGATCAGCATCGAGCTCGGACCGATCTATCCGGATTGGGACTGTTCCGGCGATATCGTCTTGCGCAATGCCGATCAAGCTGTTCGAAATATTGAGGCTAATGGGGGTGTGGTCCGTTTGTGGTCGATGGACGAACCTTTCATTTATGGCCAATTGGACATAAAGGGACAAAAGTGCGGATATGACATGGAGGAAACCGCGGCGATCACGTTGAAGTATATCGAGCGTTTGACGGCGGCACACCCCCTCATCCGAGTGGGAGATATTGAACCCTACCCGTATTTTTCCATCCATCAATTAAAGGAATGGATCCTCGCGCTGGAGGACAAAGGTGTTTCTCTCGCGTTCTTTCACCTGGACGTGGATACGGAAAGGGTGCGGGTTGAGGGACAGAATGTCGCGGCCGATCTCAACACGCTCGATCAATTTTGCCAGGAACATCGAATCCCCTTTGGTGTCATCCTCACATCGAACTGGACGGCGGCAGGTTCTAATCGCACCTACTTCGATTCGACGATGGATTGGGTACGCACGGTCAATGAGGCTGTTGGAAAGCCTCAACACGTGATATTCCAGAGCTGGCAGGGACCGGCGCCGAGTGGGGCTCATGAGATCCCGATCAATCTTCCACAGAACGATCCCTCTGTATACAGTCATACCCGGCTGATTATTGAAGGACTTGATGTGTTTGGCCAATGATGTATCTATCGGCTCATTCACTCACCGTAGGACCGTGCGCCTAACAACGGCTGCACCTGACCTCGCTTCGCTCGGAGGGTACGCGCCGCGCTTTGCTCGCAATCGTTCTAGTTTGCAAAGGAGTCTTATCCGCACCGCTCGGCAGGTGAGCCTTGCCGTTGGACCCTTCAAAATCCTCAACAATTCTCCTTGCACCCTCATTGCGTTCCTCCCAATCTCCACGCAAAGTTCGTCTCCTGATCACACCTCATACGAATAAAGCACCGTCTCCATTTCCTGCGGAGTCAGGCCACCATGGTGCCCATAAAATTTTTGTTCAAACTTGTCCTTCTCATACCACCAGACGGACTCATACCGATAAGACAGAATGACCAGATTCCCAACGCGTTCACGAAAACGGGATGAAACCTCATCACCGAAATATCCCTCGGCGATCAGAGATTCTGTTTTCACGATATCTGCCTTGCCTTCCAGCCGCTTCGAGAGAAAGAATTGCGCTTCATCCAGCAGGTCATCATGGATATAAAGGAACATGTCGCGCGCTGAACCCGCAGGGACAAGCAGTTTCCCCTTGCGGTTGGTTTTGATGAACTTTTCAAAGCCCATAAAGCGCGCTTCGGTATTCAAAAAGGTCGTGGTCTCCGGATCCACTTCAGAGGCGCCGTGGTCAGCCGTCATCAGGAACAGGATTCTTTTATTCCCCTTAAAGATGCGTTCAAAGTAATATTCCATCATCAGTAAAAAGGTCTCGATCTCTGCTTCAGTTTGTAAGGCGTTGGGACCATACTCATGGCAGAGCGTGTCGATCTTATCGAAGTAAAGATGAACGTAGGTGGGGACTGTCTCTTGCTCCAGTAACAAACCGAGATTGATGAAAGCCTCCGAGAGTGTTTTGAATGAATACTGTTCCGCGCCCGCCATCACTACATTGGAATATGTGGAGGGTGTGTAATCGCGTATCCCAAAAACATACGGCTTCACGCCCATTTTTTTCAGTTCTGGGTAAAAGTATCCGCGCGGGTATAAAAGCGGGGCATGGATTCCCGTGGAGTTTAGATCATCACGATTTCGCGAGCCTGCAAAGGAAAATAACAAGGGCGCGATGATCGCATCCAGTTGCGGCTCATAGTAATACCACTCATACACGCCGCTTTGCCCCACTGGCCAACCAGTATGAATGGTCGTCACATGCGCGGCAGTTGTGGAGGGAAATTGCGAACTCAGTTTTTCGATGCTACCATGTTTCGCAATTCGTTTAACGAACGGTGCATCCTGAAAGCGCTCAAAGAAGCGCCAGCCGAAGGCATCCACCAGAAACAATACAACCGCATCATAGTTGCCTGATACGAAAGCATTTGTGATCCGATTGGGGATTCCTGCAAAGCCGCCTTCGTCGTAACGTGGTTTGATGAAATCCGGATTCATTGCTTCCCAAGCATCATTCTCGCTGCGCGTCTTCCTATCTCCACCGCGAAGTTCGTGCCGCGATCCCACGGGTAGACCTGGCTCATCGAAGCGAAATATAATCCCTCAATTGGCGTTTGGATGGCGGGGATATTCTTTGAATGAGTGACCAGCGGCACGGGCTGGGCGTAATTCGTCTTGTTCACCCAGATCTTCTTCACCCAATTGCGTTCGAATTCGGGGTTGAATTTTTTGAACGCAGGAGTGAAGCGCTCCAATAATTCCTCGTTGCTCATCGAAAAATATTCATGTCCCACTTCCAGATAGTCACCCGCATACACAATATAGTCGCCGCCGAAATGCTCCTTCGACACAAAATTCGTATGCTCCACCAGCGCCAGCATCGGGTAGCCCGCCTCCTTTGGCAGGTTGAACCAGTAATATCCCTCCTTCGATAATTGACGTTTCAGCGACAGCACCATTACCACCGCCCCCATCGATTTCAAATTGAGCAAACCCTTCAAATAATTTTCGGGCAGATCTGGACAAAACTTTGCCATCAGATTCGGGGATGTGGTCACCAGCACCTTATCGAAGGAGTCGACGACGCCACCCGCGTCTATGGATAGGCCCTGAGCCTGATTCCGTTTAATGACCTTGACACTCGTCCCTAGCCGGATTGCAACACCCATCTCGCGCAATTTCTCGCCGAACAGATCCGCGAACTTTTGGAAGCCGCCTTCGAACGTGCCTAATCTTGTTGTCCGCGCTTTGAGGCGTGCCCACATCCATGCCATGTTGACATCTTTATAAAACGGACCGAACTTCCCAACCAGCAGCGGCTTCCACATTTTTTCATAAACTGTACTACCCGCGTATTTTCGCATCCATGCGTCAGCGGTAAATTTCTCAAGAGTTTTCCAGTCGTTCGTTAAACGGAGGTAGAGTCCCACGAAGCCGAATCTTATTTTATTGAGACCAAAGCCAAGTCCAGGAAAAAGAAGCGCATGCAGGATCGAGTCAAACGGATACCATTTTCCTTCATGCAATAAGACCGTATATGGACGCGGGAATATGACCTTATCCTTCAGCCCCAATTCGTCGATCAATCCCAGCATCGAACTATCTGATTGAAACCAGTGATGATAAAACTTTTCGACCGACCATTCCCAGTGTGGTTCTTTGAAGCCGCTTGCCAGCCCACCCACGTAATCAGCAGATTCATAAATGATAACTTCATGCTCGGCCTGGCGCAGGTCATAGGCGGCAGCCATGCCACCGAACCCCGCGCCGATGATCGCGATTCTCATTAAGTCTCCAGTTTTTTAGATGACTGTCATGTTGAAAGTGACAGTCATCTGTGTTCTTACTTTTTAGTTTGAAATTCCAACTTTGCCGCGAGGATCTTCAGCCGGCTCCACTCCTGCCGAACGACATAGATCATGGCGAGGGTCTGCAGCCAGCGCGCTTCGCAATTGGGATAGTCGGCAAGTTGTTCGAAGACTTCCATGGCCTTGTCATCTGTGCGCCTGGCTTTCGAGTATTCAGTTGCGAGCTGTTTTAGATAATCTTCCTTCTTGCGTTTCAGATCATCCATCTGTGCAAGTTTTTTGCGATTCCCCTGCACTTTTTGATCCACGCGCGCAATGGCCCCTTCCAATTCATCGATGGTAAAAGGCTTGATCAAATATTCCTGCACGCCAAGGGATATGGCTGTACGCAGGGTGGTGGAATCTTTTTCCGCTGAGATAACGATGCAGCCTGTATCCGGGTGGATCTGTGCGATATTCCTGAATGCCGTCAAGCCGTCCATCTCTGGCATGTTGATATCAAGCAGGACAATATCGGGGTGATGCTCTTTCGCCAATTGGACAGCCTGAAGCCCGTTCGCGGCAATGGCCACCACTTCCACATCGTCTATTGTGGCTAACATCAGGCGGGTATTGCGGCGCGTCTCCTGAACGTCATCGGCGATGAGCACCCTCAATTTTCTTCTGTGGGTTAGGGGCTGTGTCATTTGAATACCTGCACCTTATCTGGAGCGAATTCTTATTCGCCCGCCTCTCAAGTATAACCCAGGCTGGCAGGGTGAATCACAACTTTTCCGTTTCGGTTCTGAGTGTGTCATCCCACTTAATTCCCTCACGCGCCAGGTAATACGCGCCTAGCAACGTGATCGGCAGCCACAACGCTACATGCAGAACGAGAGTATATCCCGCTGCGGTGGCTTGATCCACCCCGTAAGCTGTTAACACGGCGATACCCGGAGCATCGAATGTGCCGATATACCCGGGGGCGGAGGGGATGGTTGTCGCCAGATTGACAATGCCGTTCATTAGCATCAATGCAAAGAACGAGACACTGAAATCGAAGGCGTGCATCACGAACCAGTATTTGCCCGTCTCCAGCAGCCAGATGATGACTGAAGTGAAAAAGACCATTAGAACATTGAATGGCGAACGCAGGGAAGCCAACCCATCCAGAAATTTGTTGGTCAGACTGATGATGCGCTCCTGTAAACGCCTGGGAACAAATCGATAAATGAACCACAGGCCGATTTTCATGGTCGCGTGTGGAAACATGGCAGCGATAAGAAATACCGCCAACGCGCCGAGAAAGACTCCCGTCCCGATCACTGCCACCTGCTGGATATTGCCAACGAAGCCTGAACTGCCAGTCAATTTGGCGAGTTCTGATAGATTGACAAAGACAAATGCCAGCATCACCACACCGTCGAAGATGCGTTCGACGATGATCGTTGCAAGAGAAGCTGAAACCGATACGCCTTCTCTGCGTTTGAGGATCACTGCACGTAAGACTTCACCTGCGCGGGCAGGATAGATATTATTCCCCATATATCCAATGGTTGTGATGGGAAACATTTTGCGGGTGGGGATCTGTTTGATGGGACCAAGCAGATAATGCCATCTCCATGCCCGTATCCAGACACCAATAAAATAGACGCCGATACCAGGAATCAGCCAGATGTAATTTGCCTGCTTTACCGCGCCCCAGAATTCGTTCAGGCGCAAGCCTCGTAGTGCCAGCCAAATGAAAAGGACACTGATCAATACCCCGAGCCAAAATTGCCATTTTTTCATATGGAGGATTTTATCATGTGGCTTGCGTTTGTCATTGCGAGGAACGATAGTGACGACACTTGCACCGACTCCCACTCCGCTACACTTCGGGGACTTTGTGCGTTCGGGGCAGTGCCGGTGAGCAATCTCCTAATCAAGTTGGGGATTGCTTCGTCGGGAAGAACCCCTCCTCGCAATGACATGATGAACGATATAATCTCAATATGCACTTGAACCAACCCGCGCCTGATTTTGAACTGCCCGATCTGCGGGGCAAGCTTCATAAGTTGAGTGATTATCGCGGCCGTATTGTCATCGTCAACTTTTGGTCGGCGGAGTGCCCGCACTCGGAGCGCACCGATCACTCGATCATGGCTTGCCTCGCGAAATGGGGTGAAGGAGTGGTGATGCTACCCATTGCGGCGAATCGAAGCGAATCCGCTCAAATGGTGGAGGAGGCTGCTAAAACGCGGCGCCTGCCCACGGTCCTGATGGATGCGGAGCAAGTTGTCACAGATCTATATGAAGCGGTTGCAACTCCACATGTCTTTGTGATAGATCGGGAAGGCATCCTGCGTTATCGGGGCGCGCTAGATGATGTGAGAATCCGTCAGCCGGGCGCCACACGTTTTTATCTCGAAGAAGCCATCGAGGCGCTGCTGGATGGGCGTGAGCTAGCGTTGGAAGAAACGCTTGCATATGGTTGTGCAATCGTGCGTGAAATTTGATAGAATCAAACCGTGGCAATCGAAATTCCTGCAAGAGTCGCCTATTTGAAAAAGATCCATCTCTTCCATGGTTTGGAAGATGATGAACTTGAAGTCATTGCGAATGAACTTGTAGAAATGCAGATCCCAAAAGGCGGTGTGGTATTTCCACAGGGTGGCAAGGCCGATAGTTTTTATTTGATCTATGGTGGGAGTGTGCGTATTGTTCGCAAGCAGAATAATAAGGAATTTCAACTTGCGGTGCTGGTGAAGAATGATTACTTCGGCGAAATGGCTTTGGTCGAGAAGCGCCTTCGTTCCGGAACGGTCACTGCAGTGGCCGATACTTCACTGCTTGTCCTGTCGCGCAAAGACTTCGATAAACTTTACAAAAGTAATCCGCAGCTTAAGATAAATCTTGAAATTGCCATAAAGAGCCGCCAACTGGCGCGCAGTTTACAATTCGCATGGCTGAGACCTGATGAGGTTATTTATTTCCTGGCGCGCAAGCATGCGATCGTTCTTTATCAAAAACTGGTCTGGCCGTTCGTGGGCCTGGTTGTTCCGTTGTTTTTTTTCTACGGCTGGTTTTACATTGCCCGCTTTGTGATTGTCGCAATCGCAGCTGCGCTTTCGTTGCTGGCGGTCATCTTGTGGGCCATATGGGTCGCCATTGATTGGGGCAATGATTATTACATCGTCACCAACCAGCGTGTTGTCTGGCTCGAGAAGGTGGTCGGCATTTATGATAGCAGGCAGGAATCGCCGCTCAGCACCGTCCTTTCAGTTGGCGTGGAGGCGAATCAATTTGGCCGCATTTTGGATTATGGTGATGTGATCGTGCGCACCTTCGTGGGGAAAATCCTGTTCAACAACGTGGATCATCCTGCACAAGCCGCGCGCATGATAGAAGAGTATTGGCAGCGCACGCGCGAAGCCGCGGTCGGGATGGAAAAGGATGCGATGAAGAACGCGATTCGCAAACGACTGGGGATCCCGGTTCCTGTTCCGGCCAAGCCGCCAGCGGATTCCGTTAAACCAGCCGCAGCTCCTCCCAGGCGCGGGGCTTGGGCGATCCTGAAATTCCTGGGCGCAGAGACGCTCAAATTGCGCTTTGAATCAGGCGATACCGTCACCTATCGCAAGCACTGGGTGGTGTTGATCATGCAGGCATGGATAGCTGTGACAGGCACACTTGCAGCATTAGTCCTATTCATTTATCGTCTGGGCCAACTGGCGTTCGACCCGTTGCAGGCGTTCATCTCATTCCAGGGCGGGCTGACGGTGGATGCGTGGGCTGGCGCGCTTTTTATTGCCCTGCTCCCACTGCTTGGCTGGCTGGCTTTTGAAATTGCGGATTGGAGCAATGACAAATTCGAAGTCACGGCTGAGCAGATCATAGACCTCGATAAAAAGCCTTTCGGTACAGAGACGCGCAATGCCGCGCAACTGGATAGCATACTGGGTACCGAGTACAAACGCATTGGCATATTAGGGAATATCTTCAATTATGGAACCGTGTATATCACCGTGGGTGGTTCCAAATTTGCGTTCGAAGATGTGATAGATCCCGCGGCAGTTCAGTCTGACATTGACCGCCGCCGCATGGCGCGCATCACAAAAAAGACTGAAGCTTCCGTTTCTGCAGAACGCGAACGCATGGCAGACTGGCTGGCAACCTATCACCGTAGCGCGGAAGAATTCCAGATGGAAGAAGCGAAAAAGAATCAGAAACCCGAGTAAAATCGCCATCACCAATCCCTCTCTCAATGGGAGAGGGAACTTCCTCATCAAAGGTGTAAATTAAAGAATGGCCCTTCGTAAGATCGTTACCCTCCCAGACCCCGTATTGAAACGCAAGGCGCACGCGGTAACAAAATTTGACAAGAATCTCCAGACCCTGATAGACGACATGATCGAAACCATGCGCCTTGCTCCAGGTGTTGGCCTTGCCGCGCCGCAGATCGGACTCTCTGAGCGTATCATCGTGATCGAGTATCTTGAAAAGGAAGAGGATGAAGATAAGGAAGATGCCCCCAAAAAAGTTTGGGCGGTGTTGAATCCAGAGATCGTTAAGACCTCAGAAGAGACTCTGTTGGGCGTGGAAGGCTGTCTCTCCATCCCGAATCTGGTCGGCGAGGTGGAACGTCACATGGCTGTACAAGTCAAGGGATTGAATCGGCATGGAAAGCCCACAAAGATCAAAGCAAAAGGATGGCTGGCGCGCATCTTCCAGCATGAGATCGATCACTTGAACGGAGTTTTGTTCACGGAGCGCGCGACGCATCTCTGGAGGCCATCAGAAGATATTGAGCCGGAACAAGAAGTTTAATGATATCTATTCGCCGGCTGACCATCGATGACCTGTCTCGTCTGCGTCAGGTTTGGAAGGAAAATTGGGGGGACGAATTTGTTGTGGCTCATGGCGTGATCTATTATCCAGATGCATTGGATGGATTTATCGCCCTCGACGGCACTGACTGGATTGGTGAGATCACCCACACTTTTTCAGAGAACGAGTGTGAGATCGTTTCACTTGATAGTATGCGCGAAGGAATGGGCGTAGGTACGATGCTCCTCCAGCAAGTGGTTGAAGAAGCACGCGAAAAAGGTTGCAGGCGTATCTTTCTCATCACAACGAATGATAATTTGAATGCGCTCGGCTTTTATCAGAAACGCGGCTTTGAACTGGTGGCTGTCCATCGCGGCGCGATCAATGAGTCAAGAAAGACCAAACCGAACATTTCGATGATCGGTGCGAATAACATACCATTGCGCGATGAGATCGAATTGGAATTAATCTTATGAATGCTTCCGCCGCCGTCCTCGGCGGCGAACCCCTGCGCCGAGGACGGCGCAGAAAGCACATATGTTTTTAAAACACATCTCCCTCACCAACTTTCGAAATTTCACCCGTTTGGATATTGACATTCCTCAACGGGTGGTACTGCTTACCGGGGCAAACGCGCAGGGAAAGACCAGTGTGCTGGAAGCCATTTATTTCCTGGCAGCATTTACTTCGTTTCAGACACATACAGACCGTCAACTGATCAACTTCATTGAAGGGCGCAAAAACTCACTGGCTGTTGCGCGGCTCGTTGCGGACTATCAACGTGGTAAGAGCAGGCACCGCATGGAAGCACGGCTTATTCTCGAACCTATGGGCGTCTTGAATGGCCAGCGCCTGCGCAAGGAAATATTGCTCGATGGCGTAAAGAAACCGGTCAGTGAAGCCATCGGTCACTTCAACGCGGTTATCTTTTTGCCCCAGATGTCGCAGATCATCGAAGGCGCACCCGAAGACCGCCGCCGTTATCTCAATCTCGCGCTGGCACAGTCCACACCTGCCTATGCGCGCGTGCTAAGCGAATATAGCCAGGCACTCACGCAGCGCAACGCGTTGTTGAAATCGTTGAATGACCGCGGGGGAAATAGCGACCAGCTTGAAGTGTGGGATGACACGTTGACCCGCCTCGGCGCGCAGATCATCCTGTGGCGCATCGAAGCTGTCCAGCAGATTGAGAGACTGGCTGCACGCGTCCATCACGAACTGACGCATGGATACGAGATCCTGCGCCTCGTCTACGAACCGGCTTTCGACCCGCTGCCTGGTCCAAACGGACAACTGGGTCTGAAGATGGCAACAGTGATCGATCGGTCAAGCCTGAAGTTGAATGAAATTCAAGACGGGTTTCGTGAGCGGCTCCGTCACTTGAGAAGCGAAGAGATCGCCCGAGGTGTGACGACAATTGGCCCACACCGCGACGAATTGCGTTTTCTTGCCAATGATATTGACCTGGGCGATTACGGCTCGCGCGGACAGGTCCGTACGACCTTGCTCGCATTGAAGCTGGCCGAGGTGAATTGGATGAAGGAACGCACGGGCGAATGGCCTGTGATCCTGCTGGATGAGGTGATGGCCGAGTTGGATCTGCAGCGCCGTGCCGATCTATTGAAATATGTCGGCGAAAGCGAGCAAGTCCTCTTCACTACAACAGATCTGAATCTGTTCTCACCTGATTTTGTGGAGAAAGCTGAAGTGTGGAAAGTGCATGATGGAAAAATAGAGAAGTAAAGCTCGCGCTGCCTGCGCCAGCGCCGCAGGCACAGGTGAGCGGAGGATCACGATGTGAAGCGTCGGGAACCGTAGACGAAGCGCGCTTTGTTTGCCGTTGCAGATACAGTTGATTGCAAAGAAAATATATGACCTTATCCGACCCTTTTATTCAATCTGTGCTTGAAAAAATCGACTCTCCCAATGTCATAGGAGTCGGCATTGTAGGCAGTTATTCACGCGGGCAGGAAAACAAATACAGCGATGTTGATTTCGATATCTTTGTCAACAAACTTCCAGAGGATCAATATGATCGTTACACGTTACGTTACTGGGATAATAAATTAATTAGCCTGAAGTATACGTTGCTTGATGACGAACGCTCCGCATTGACGAACCCGCGCCGTGCAATTTGGGCTGTCCCTGGTTTGCGCGGGATGAAGATAATTCTTGATAACGACAGTTCATTAAACGCGTTGCAAAAAGCCGCCCATGCTTTTGATTGGTCGTCACTCCAACCTGTGGCGGATGAATATGCAGGCGAACAGGTAATGGGTTGTGCAGAGGAGGTTCACAAAATATTAAATGGACTCACACGCGGACATGAGTCAACAGTTTTATACGCGACGTGGGGATTGGTAAAGAATATGCTTGAAGCAGTCGCAGTTCAGCGTGGCATACTGATCGTCAGCGAGAATCGCTATTTTGATCTGATCCAGGATGCAGTGGGGCGCGATTCGAAATGGACGAGTGTATTCCGTACATCGTGGGGACTTGAATCAACTTCCTCTCAATATCAATCGCGTGGTACAGCAGCACTGACCTTGTACTGTCTCACCGTCGCGATGTTCGATGAATTGATTCCAGAAAAGCATCGCGATGTGGTGAATAACACGTTGCGATTGATCACGGAGGCTGGCTACGTATGAATGCTCTTGCAAAACGTGCGGTGAAAATCCATGAACGACTTCTTGAATTTTATGGCGAGCCGACATGGCGCAATCCATTGCCTGCGATCGATGAGCTGGTCTCGACCATCCTTTCGCAGAACACGAACGATATTAACCGTGACCGCGCCTTCAATGCATTGCGTGCTCGATTCAGCACATGGGAGCAAGTGCGTGACGCGAATGTGCGCGATATCGTCGAAGCGATCCTTCCATCAGGGCTGGCGAATCAAAAAGGTCCGCGTATTCAACAGGTGCTGCGTTCCATCACTGAAGAACGAGGAAGCCTGGATCTGTCTTTTCTGAAGGATTTGTCTGTTGATGAGGCTCGCAATTGGTTGACCAGATTCAACGGCGTTGGACCCAAGACTGCCGCGATCGTTTTGTGTTTCTCATTGGATATGCCTGCCTTCCCCGTTGATACACATGTCTACCGCGTCACAGGCCGCATCGGACTCCGACCTGAGAAGATGACCGTTGAACAGGCGCATCCGCATCTCGAAAGTTTATTCCCGCCTGAGACCTATTACGCCGCGCACCTGAACATCATCCGCCTCGGACGTGAGATCTGCCAGGCACGCAGGCCGCGCTGTGAGGAATGCCCGATCAGACTTTTATGCGATTATGGAAAAAGTAAAACATGAAATGTCATTGCGGGGAGTTGCGAAGCAACGACGAAGCAATCTCAACTGACCATCAAACTTGAGATTGCCACGCCGTCGAAGAACATCGACGGCTCGCAATGACATCTGATTACCGGTTATCCCCATCTCCTTTGATCTTGCCTCTTTCTAATCTATCCATCAACTTGGCGATATTCGCTTCGGCAATAGCATCCAGCGATAATTCCAACTCGGTCGCGACCTGCGCAAGATACCACAATACATCACCAAGTTCGGCTTTGAGCGCCTCACGCGTCTCTTCGTTAATTTGTCCATCTTTATCGCGGAACACTTTCTTGATCTTGCCCGCCACTTCGCCAGCTTCGTTCACTAAACCTAATGTCGGATAGATAACAGGATGCCCAATATCGGGATATTTTGCGGTCCTGCGTGATTTGGTTTGATAGTCGTTGAAGTTCATATAAAACTATTTTATCTCTTAAGTTGACGAGTGATGGTCGGATCGGTGATTTTCTTATCCTCTGCAAGCAGAAAAGCCTTCGACAAAATGATCGTCAACATCTGGTCGCCTTCAAAAGGCACGAACAATTTATCCTTACCCATTTCTCCACTTCGGCGTGAAGGCACAATGCAAAGATATTGATCGTTGGGTTCCATGAGAATATTTCCCGAACCAAGATGAATTTTATATGTTCGAATATCACCGCGCACCACCAGGAACTTGTTGGTAAGCTTACAGCGCTCAGCAATTTTCAAACGCGGAACCAGAGTTTCAAGCACCTGCTTTCTGGTCTTTGAAGACTCGGTCAACTCTCCGAACGAATAACTATGCCAGTAATCCTGGTAACGTGCGTCCCCACCGCCATCGATCCACGTTGGGTCGTTCCCGACACTCGCCACACCAACAAACATGTCCACATCACGCATGATTTCAGAGAATACCAATGGCGGAATTTCTTCAAGCAGCAACGGCTCAGCATTTGCCGTGCCAAACCAACGGCGAGTTAAATACCCTCCCCCACCCGCATGTGCGCGATTTTCTGCTGCGTCAACTCTGTAAAAGCGGACCTGGTCTGTGGTCAGATAAAGAAATGTGCCTGTCTCGTTTGTATCTGTGCCATACTGATCGCCAATCCCCTCAACCCAAAACTCGGCGCGCAAACCCCATTGCGGCAATATTTTTGTCGCAGGCGGGAAAGTATCATCCACCATTAATCGCAGGGAATTCTTCCAGCCCTTCGCCGCACACAGGGAGTTGAATTGATGCTGGCGCAGGATGTGCGCCGCATAACGATTCGAATAGACGCGCGTGTTCAGTTCGGCATCCGTGAGCAGATAGATCTCGCGGTATGCCTGCTTGAAAGGCTGTCGGATTTCGTGTTCCATGAGCCATTGCCGCCACTCCAACACGACATTCGATTCGGTGTGGATCGGATGCCACAATTCGACCATAGTTAAATCATCGAGCCAGTCAACAGGTCCGCCGTCCCTGCCGACTATGTGCCCATCAAACCAAATCGCAGACGCGGCTTTATCATCCTTACTGAACTTCCAGATCAAACGTCGCGCGATCGCGCCAACAAGCGGATGATTGATATAACGCGCCTGCCAGGAACCATATGTCCACTGCTTTTGTTGAAGAAATAAATTATCGATACGATCACGTTGGGCAGGCAACATCTTGCGAATATCCTTTATCGCCTGCGAAATCTCCTTTAACTCTTCAGGATATTTTTCCTTAAGAGCCTTTGGCGCAGACGCCAGACGCTTCGCATCTTTCCTCGTCCAAACCTGCTCCACCTCACTGCCATTGACTCTCAACTCGGAGCAGATCTCATCAAATTCATCGCGCCGCAGACCGACTTCACTCAATCCATATATTGGCACAGACATCTCTTCGATTTCTTCGGCAGTGATCCCGGTACGTTTGGCGGCGATTTCGAGTGCATTGGCAATCACCTTTTGCGCGGTATTGGTTTTGACCTTGATCTTCAAGATGCTCAGTTGTGCCACACCTTCGCTGCCAGGCATGTTCCCCAACGCCCAGAAACAGGCATTCCCCACTTTCGCTGCTCGTGGACCGGAACCAGGAATCTTTTTATAGGCTGAGACAGCCAATGCAGTGAGCGAGCGGGCAATTTCAGGATCGTCAGATTTACTACACAACCAAGCCAGTCCTTTCAGGATGTCAGCATTGACTGGCAGCAGAGTCTGAACATTATCATAGCGGTTAGAAGCTACTGCGCGTGGTTTATCCGCCAGAGCGAACCAATGTAAAAGTGCACTGAAAAAATCCTGGCTTCCGATGGTATCCAAATATTTGTCGATCCCCTTCAACCATTTACTGCTCGGTGCAGAACCTGTCGCGCGTAGACAATTTAGCAGGAGTTCAGCCCATGCCGTTTGTGTTTTTGAATCCAATTTGCGAAGTTCGCTTAACGTGGTATTTGCCCAAACGTCTCCCTCCACCAGAGGAAAATTAATATCTGTATCGCCCGTCAATTCCTTGAGTCGCAGGACCCAGCGACGATTCTCAACACTCATGTGCTCCGATTCAATTAATCGGATTAATCTTTCTATGATTTTATACAGCTCATCGCTGATCTGATTGTTTTTGAGATAATCGCCAACAACTTTTATGATGTGCGGCACACCGCGTAGATAAACATAGGGAGGCCCGCTTGACTGACCCGCAGACCAATTCAGCATCGCGATCACATCCTGCTCATGAAAAGGTAGTTTGCGTTTGAGCATCTGAAGGAATGCCTCACGCATTTGCCATCCTACCTGCCATGCTTTTTGCTCGTGTTGATGTTGAGGATAAGCTTTGGGCGGATGCTTTTCAAGCCATGCCAGCATTGCCATAATGATGGTACGCTGTGTTGGCGGATTAGCATTCTGAAATTTGACCCCCGCCGTGAAATTTTTTAAGTCAAAAGGATATAAGCGCACATTTTGGCGGGCAAGTTCTTCAACCAGTGCTTCAGCTTCTGAGTCAGTGGAAGCGTGCGAAAAAGTGGATTTGAGAAAGTTGAGCATCAGAGCCTTCCATCTTTTTACCCGCCAACAAGAGGCACCAGCTTGAGGAATGTTACCGAAGTTTCTGGATGAAGAGCGATTTCGTCATCCAGGCGCTCGACTTGTCTGTCATCCACCAGAACAATAAAACCATTTCCCTCAAAGGCTTCGATTGCTTTTTCATATTGCGTAATTGGATTAACAAGGCGCGGCCTATGGAATTTGAAACCGTTCAACGTTCTTTCCGTGTCATCGGGCTGAACCAGCATGCGAAAAACCGCAGGTTGGCGGCTGTTGAATTCTTCAACTTCCTGAGCGACGCGCTGGTGGATCAGTTCGCGTATGCTGATCTTTTCCCCCGAAACATGAACGGTAAACGTGTGTTCCGTTTTACCCAGGCTGGCAGTCGTTTCATCGCGGATCAAAAGTTTGGTAAGCATGGGTGCCTCCTATTGAGAATATTTAGTTGTTAGAACATCTGTACTAATTATAGAACTTTTTATAAGAGTGTCAAGATATTTGTAACCTTTTGGTTCCAATGGGTCACTTGGCATATTCGGCCTCCCCTTCCCGAATGAACAGTTTTCTCAAGCGATATAGGGGATCATCCTCTTCTATTTTACACAGCCATAGTTTTGCGTGATTTGCCTTGGCAATCGTTGAAGTTCATATTATTGTTCTGACTTTCCTGTTGCCTGAGATAACATACCTATCAAAGACTCTGATAGTCTTGTTTCATCTTTCAATTGACTCCATAAATCGCTTGCGGCCTTTCCCAGTGGGGCAAGTGCTGCAAGACCAAACAATGGATCCAGAGACGGTATAAAGCTTGATGCTAACGTAAGAATACTTGTTCCTAAAGTAGCCAAATGTTTTTCCAAATACTCTTCTTCGATACGATGCGCCTCTCGATCATGTTTATCAAGAAGCGACTGAATCCCGCGCATTACATAATTTGAAACTTGATCTAAGTCTTTATATGTTGAATTGTGAAGTTCATTAGTATATAAAGACAGTTGTTGCCTGAATTCTTCGTTACAACCATCTTCCCTAAGTTTAGCTAGATCTTTTAATGGCACATTGCCTAACCACGCAATCTTAGGACGCGTTAGCGATTGCAAAATAGCTTGACTCGATGGATTTAGAATACCAGCCTTTTCAAGGTGGCCACTACTAGCATTTGAAGTTAAGCAAAAGTAATGAAAATTTGGAGACAAGGAAAACAAAGGTTGCGCGAGAAAAGCCTGTGCATTGTCACGAACATGAAATTGAGGTACAAGTCTTTCAAAGATGCCATTTAATACTAATAATTCAGGAGGGAGATCAAAAGCATGTTTTGTCCATTGTGTTGCTCGCCAGGTTTTCAACCACTTTTTGTATACTTTCAGGCCCGAACGAAAGGATAACGGCGCATTTTCTTCTGGAGGCCAGAAAAGTTGATAATTGTTGACTGCTTCGACAAAAATATCTTTTCCATTTCCAGTAATGTAATCAACCAGTTCACTTTCATCTTCAAAAGTTGCATGCAAGTAATGGGAGAAAAAACTAAGAATCAGTCGGGAAATACCATCCTGAGTTGTAACATCTTTTATCTCTAGGCGTTTTTCCCAACTTGGAAAAATAACTATGGCTGGATATGACAAATTTGCATCAACTAAAGGTTTTAATAAAAGTAACTTTTGGCATGCTAGCATAAGTTCTATTATTGCAAAGCGTTCTTCAGGTCTTTCTATCTCAATGAATGGCAAAATTGGATCAGGTATAAAAATTGTATCTGCATACAGAGCAAATTTGCGCACACCATTAAAAGATGCATTTGTGAATCTTGATGTCCCGCCTAAAACACACTTTAGCCCTCCGATTTCCTTGGCAGAGTTCAAAATAAGGGAAGTGTTTTCTACATGAAATTCCTCAATTTGGGGCAAATAAGTACTATAAGCATCATGTGCCTTCATGCTAAGTTTGTGCGTGGTGTCAGATTTGACTTTCTGCCTATATTCTTCAAAATCAAAACTCTCTGCTTTTACGCCAGTAGCTTCAATAAAAAAATTTTCAAGTAGTTCGAAATAAGATTTTGTTGCTTGGTAAATAAACTTAATAGGATCTTTTGGCAACAATATAGAATCCTTAGATGGTTCACTGTCTTGGTTTTCGCTCATGAAAAAGACAGCCTTAGCAGTTGACCTGACAAGACGAGAACAAGATGACAAATCTATATCACCGTTTTCAAGTCGTTTAACTTCTGAAATGTCTTTCATTAATTGCTTTCCGTTTTCAGATTCAGCAAATTCCTTAAGAACACTAAACTTGCCACTTTCAATCTTCTCAAAAAGGAACTGGACTCGCCTTTGTAAGTAACTCATAATATTTTCCAAACCTTAGGTAGTGAAAAATTTTGTTAAATTCTTCCACCACTCATCCTTTTCTCCAGGCATAAAGGGAGTGTACAGCGTCAGCCGATCAGCGATTCCATCGTAGCGTTTCTTCAATTCATCTGCCAATTTGCTATCTTCTGTGACCACAGCAAATTCGTTGAGCATCTCATCTGTAATGAGCATTGGCATCTCCATCCATTGGCCTTTCGCTGCGTGAGCGGACAACTTCTCCGCGACATCGCCCCAGCCATGCAAGTCCATGACGGGGCGATACGAAGGTGTGGAGGCGTAGAATGATATTTGAGCGCGGGCGAAATTTATCTCTTCAGGAGTGGTTGCCACGAACGCAGTCACTGAAACTGCGATATCTTTCCTCTTTCTTCTTTCTTTATTTGCCCCTTCCTCTATCGCCGTAAGGATTACCTCACGCAAATATCTCACACTATGAAATGGATGCGCATGGAATCCGTCACATATTTCGCCAGCAAGTTTTGCCAAACCCGTGTTCACACCTGCAATGTAAATTGGAATTAACCCAAGAGTCCCCTCTCCCTGTGGAAGAGGGTTAGGGTGAGGAAGAGGCCCAGGATTGAAGAATGGAGACATCAACGTGATCTTGTAATATTCCCCGCGAAAATTCAACTTGGTTCCATTCTGCCAGCAATCCCAAAATGCACGCATCACCTGGATCTGCTCGCGCAGTTTCCCCGTCACAGACTCGGGCCATAGCTGACCAAACCTCCGCTCGATATGTGCTTTAACCTGTGTTCCCAGACCTAAAATGAATCGTCCGTTTGATTGCGCAGCCAGGTCCCAGGCCGTGTAGGCGATGTTCGCCGGGGACCGCGCGAAGGAAACGGCGATCGCCGTCCCGAAGTGAAGATGCGTTGTATGTTCGGCGATCAAAGCACAGGGCAGGAAGGGGTCATGTTGAGTCTCCTGAGTCCACAGCGCGTCGAATCCAATTGACTCCGCGGCGTTTGCAATCGCGGGAACATCTTTCAATCCGATGAGGGGAATTGCGGCATCGAATTTCATAGTTAAGAGATAAGAGAATGGGGAGTAGAGACTAGTCTCTATTCTCTAGTTATCTACTCATTTCATCCAAAAGATAAGCCATGATCCAATTTGTAGTTGCATTGAGACCATCCATGTGGGCGCGTTCATAATTGTGCGACGCGTCGATACCGGGACCTATCAACGCCAGGGCCACATCACCGCCCGCGCTCCAGAACGCCTCCCCATCCGAACCGTAGTATATATACACATCGGTCTTGTAGGGAATGTTATGTTTCTCGGCAAGCGCCCGCATCTTATTATTCAAACCAAAATGGTAGGGCCCACCGCCGTCTTTGATGCACAGGGTGGCGTTGAACTCATCCGATGCCTGACCGGCGCCCACCACCGCCATATCCACTGTGACCAGCTCCTCAACTTCTGGGGGGATGCCCGCCGCCGCACCGTGACCAACCTCTTCATAATTGGATATGTGAAAGTAAACCGTTCGCGCGGGACTTTGATTGGCATCCGACAACGATTTAATCGCCGCGACGAGATTGGCCACACAGGCTTTGTCGTCGAGAAAACGCGAGGGGATGAATCCGTTGGTTACTTCGACGCGCGGATCGAACGCCACACAATCTCCGATGTTGATCCCCAACGCGCGCGTTTCTTTTTCAGAGGTCGTACGTACATCCAAACGGACTTCCATGTGATCATCGTTGCGAGGCGTTTCGCCTCCAGCACCACTGTAAATATGGCCTGAAGCCGTATCGATCAACACCGAGCCGCGTATTTTCTCGCCTTTGGATGTAAATATCCAAACTCCTTCCGTTTCAACAGTCGGCCATTGAATCCCGCCAATACGACTCAACCTCAGCCGCCCGTTGGATTTGATCTCCTTTACGACTGCGCCGAGCGTATCCACGTGCGCGGTCAGAGCAACAGGAGGTAGATCATTTTCCACTGTCCACTTTGCAACCAATGCACCCTTACGCGTTCTTGATAATTCCAATTGTTTGAACTGAGAGAGTTCTTTTTCCACGAATGCAATTGCGGGCTCTGCAAAACCAGTGGGAGAAGGGATGTTCAATAACTTTACGAGAAAGTCAATGAAGTATTCCTGATTGACAGTTGGTAATGACATATTGCTCCTCTTAATTAGTTTAAACGTTGAAAACGTTTATAAGTTTGAACGTTTCAACCTTCCAACGTTCAAACTTACAAACCTTCGAACTGTTTGATGATTTCCCGCCATTTGTGTGGAATATTGATGGTCTTCTCTTCTTTATAGTCATAAGTCACCATGATCACTTCCCCCTTCGCTAATTCTTTGCCCGTTTTCACATCCACGATATTCTGCGCCCACGTCATCGACTTGGTCCCCAGCTTCACAGCATGGACTCCCACCTTGATGTGTTCGCCATAATAAATCGGCGCAAGATATGTAATGTGGACATCAGCCAAGATCACGCCAATTTCCATGAAGGATTGGTCTTTCGTGAACAATCCCAATTCAACCATGTACGAGATACGCGCCTGTTCGAAATAAGTGAGATGTTTGGCGTTGTTGACGTGCCCCTGCGGATCTAAATCCCCGTAGCGTACTTCGATGGGATGATGGAAATGGAAATGGGTCATGCAGTGATTATAACTGTTTCGCATGTAGAGAATTGCTGTAGTGCTATAATATTTCCACGGCTACATTTCGACTTTGGAGTTTCCATGCCAGTTGTCTTACGCGTTCATGGTTATAAGTTTTGGTTTTATATGGCTGATATCGTTGAACCTCCTCATGTCCACATTGGCAAAGATGGAAATGAAGCGAAGTTTTGGCTCAACCCTGTAAAAATTGCCCGTGAAGGCAGGTTCCGTCAGGTTGATTTGCGTGAAATTGAACGCATTATCAAGGACAACCTTGAGTTCCTGCTGAATGCATGGGAAAAGGAGAAAGGTAAACATGTTAACAGTTAAAGCAAAAATCCCTGTGCAGGCGGGTTATGAACCGATTCTTCCGTTGGCAGTCCCTGATCTGAAGGAAGTGAAATCATTTGCTAATCATCTTCACTCTCTTGGCGCACACTGGCAGGGAGAAATTTTCGGTTGGCAGGCAGAATACACTCCCGAAAGCGACAGGAAACCGCAAGACTCAAATATGACCTTTACCCCCGCCGATTTTTGGATCGGCGAAAGCGCCATCTGGTTCTTCTCATTGATGTGGGAACACGGTAAAGACAAAGAGCCTGTTGAATTCCTCGATGATAGAGGAATTGTGAAATAAGTTTCCCGGCCTGACAAACCTTCCCAGTGTTTATAGCACACAACAGCAATTCTTATTTTCAATTGAACATCCATAGCTCAATTATTTTTCCGGCAAAAAATCCTTCGAGCCAGCCAGCACAAGGGATTGTGCCGCAGCAAGGATCATCGTCGCGCCGCGCGCGATTTGATTTTCGGCGTCAGCACGGGTCCCTGCTGTGATACCCGCGATGATGCCCTTATTGTTTATGATGTGAATGGCATTGTCTATGACAGATTGCACTTCGGGATGATTGGGCCCATCGGCGAAGCCCATATTGTTGGAAAGATCGCGCGGACCAACGATGCATGCATCCAAACCTTTGACAGAGCATAATTCAGGAAATACTTCGAGAAGTTTTTCATCTTCAAACTGGATAATGACCATCGTCTGTTCATTTGAAAAGTCAATGTAATCGGGCGCGCTGGTTGTATATGCCATGTGACCTGAGGCGCGTGAGAAGCCCAACCCACGCTTGCCAAGCGGAGTATATTTCACTGCATCAACCAGCATTTTCACTTCTTCCACAATTTCCAGCCCTGGCATCATGATTCCCATCATGCCTGCATCGAGATATTGCAAAACGAGTTTTGGATCTTTCGATCCAATGCGGATCATGGGAGTCATATTGGTTGATTCACAGGTACGTATCACATTCATAACCTGCGCAGGATCAAGCAGTCCATGTTCAGCATCCAGCATGTAATAGTCGAAGCCGGCAATGCCAAAGAGTTCAGCGAGTTGCGGATCATCTGAGGTGGAGATTACGCCGAAAGCAGGCTGACCTGCTTTTAGTTTCGCTTTAGTTTTATTTGGTTGGATGAACATAACAGGGATTATAGTCTGGAAACTTACGACTCAGAGCGACAACAGCCAATAGACCAGTAGACTAGTGACTACAAGACTACCTACAATACCTTGCCAACCCCTCACTATTCCTAATTGCAATTCTCCCCTCTGCATCTGTATCGATCAACCCCTGTTCCTTGAATGAAACCATCGCCTGATTGACCCGCTTGCGCGACGCGCCGACCAGATCTGCGATATCTCCCTGTGTCAGCACAATTTGAATTTTTGTGATGCCATCTTTCTCCAGGCCATGTTTCTCAGCAAAGGCCAGCAGCTGCCTGGCCACGCGTCCATTCACATCCAGGGTTGCCAATGCCTGGATCAACTGGTCAGAGAGTCGCACCCGTGAAGACATGATTCTTACAAGGTTGCGCGCTACCGGTGGGAAGTTGTCAAGTATGTAGTTGAATGTGATCTTGTCCATCCACAACAACAAACTGCTTTCCAACGCAACCGCGCTGGCGGAACGTCCCACACTGTCGATCAGACTCATCTCGCCGAGCATATCGCCAGTTCCCAGGATTGCCAGGATCACATCACGCTCGCCCTGCTCGATGTGGACCTTCACTGTTCCATGCAGGATGATATATACCGCTTCGCCAGGTTGTTCGATGGTCATCACATTCCGCCCCGCTTCGAAAATTCTGCGATGGGCGCGTTGTGCAACCCAATCCAATTGCGTGGGCGTCAGGCCCTCAAACAATTGAATATATGAAAGCCAGTTGCGAGTGTCGTCCTTTTTGAAATCAACCATTCTCAACATATTTTACTTCCTCTTATATCTCCTCCATGGGAGAGTGGCTTGGATGAAGGCTTTTGTAATAACTCTGCTATATTCTCCCCTCTCCTTTTAGAAGAGGGGCCAGGGGTGAGGTCAATTTCAAGCCCCTCATACGCGGCAACCGAATCCGCAAACAGACTCTTGGCGGTCGCTTCCATGCCCGCCACCATTTCGTCAGTGTAGGCTGGGTCATGATGGAACAGTACCAACCGTCCCGTCTCAGAAGCGGCGGCCACTTCGCTGGCCATCGTCACGGTCGAATGTCCAAATCCCTGCGTGGATGGAAATCCCACCAATTGTCCGCGATAATGTTCCTCCAGATATTGCGCGTCGTGGATCAGCACATCTGCATTTTTCGCGAACTGCACCAGCTTTCGATCTGTGCCCACGTAACCTTCAGTATCCGTTGCGTACACAACCGACTTGCCGCGCCAGGTGATCCGATATATGTAGACTCCGCCAGGATGCGCGTACGATTTGTGAATGCGGATGACAACCGACTCATCGCTTAGGCCGGCAGCTGATTCTGCCAAACGGACTCCTGCCTCATCCCAAACGATGACCTGCGACTCGCGCACCGATTGGATGTTCTTCGTCGAAGCCATCTCGCGCAGACCAAGCGGAAATGTTTCTGTCGATTGATTGCGTTCCAACACCGCGCTCAACGTCTCTGGCGTTCCACCTGGACCGAAAATATGCAAGCGCGCATTTGGCATATACGCAGGCACAAAAAATGGAAATCCCTGCGTGTGGTCGTGATGCAAATGACTGAACAGCAACAGGAGTTCGCCCGAGCGCTTGGACCGTGCGAGTTCGCGCCCCAATGGAATGATGCCTGTACCTGCATCGAGAATGATCGTGCGTTCACCGGCGCGCACTTCCACGCTGGAAGTATTGCCACCGTACTTGATCGTCCCTGCGCCAGGCGTGGGGTAACTACCACGCACACCCCAGAATTTCACTTTCAACTCGTTAGACATCACTGCACCTCCGTTTTATTTTCTACCTTCATTATCCTCGCCACAGATTTTTCCTCAAGGAAAGTTATCACAAGGGAAGTGGGAAGTTTGTCACAAGGCAGGTTACAGGCTGCGCGCTCTCAAAATATGGAGGCGCCAGGAAAGGAACCAGATGACATGCCACAACGTTATGTATGGAATGAAAATAAGAATCATTCTGACCCTGCTGATTTTTGCATTGTCTGCCTGCGGAAGCGTTTTTCCCTCAATCTCTACTGCGACTCCGTCTCCTGAACCCTCACCCATGTTTACCCCGTCGCCGGGGTTGATCGCGCGTGGACGTGTAACGCTCAAGGATGTGGGCTTGGCGGGCGTGAAAATCTATCGCAGGTTCTCCGCTTATCCACCCGAACTGATCGCGGTCACAGATGAAAATGGAAATTATGAATCCGCCTTCATTCCCATCCCCGGCGATGAAATGGTTTCCATCGAGGCTGAATCGGCTGGATATAATTTTGATCCTCCTTATTACTATTGGCGGCATTATCATGGGTATGAAGAAACCACATGTGATTTTGTGGCGGTCGCCATGCCAGAAGCCCGCTAAAGCGGGTTCCAGCCGCTCTGCAAAATTAGACATTGTCCGCTGAACTTGAAGCGTCATTCCAGGGGGGGAAATTAGAAAATTTGTGCTATACTTTGCCCATGGCCGTGATCCGCTCGTCTGATATCGGAAATTACCTGTACTGCCGGCGCGCCTGGTGGTACAAAAAGCAGGGCCTCGTCTCGGAGAATCAGACTGAGCTTGCGGCTGGCACGCAACTGCATCACAAACATGGACGTCAAGTGCTGGCGTCCAGCCTCACACGCGCGGTTGGACTGATCTTGTTGATGATCGCACTGATCATGCTTGTGGCGTACTGCACTGCACAAATCTTTTAGTCACCAGTTTCACAGATTTCCACAGAGGCTTTATGTCAGTTCTTAACCGTCTTGCCTATTCCCTTGGTCGCCGCGACGAAGTTCCCAATCAGGAACTGGCGCGTAATTTGGTTGCGAAGAAAAATAAAGCCGGGATTAAGGAAATAGCCGAAAACCTTTGGAACAAGGATAAGAATATACAGGCAGATTGCATTAAGGTCTTGTATGAAGTTGGAGTGATCGAACCAGATTTAATTGCAGATTACGCGGAAGATTTTGTCAGATTGCTGAGGAGCAAGAACAACCGTCTCGCCTGGGGCGGGATGACGGCCCTCGCGGAAGTCGCAAAAGCAAATCCAGAGGCGGTCTTCAAAAACCTGGATGCGATCAAAAAAGCAAAAGAAACCGGCTCGGTCATCACAGTAGATAATGCCATTTCCACTTTGGCTTACACAGCCGCAGCGAATGATAAATACAACGAAACCATCTTTCCATATTTGCTCGATCATCTTTCAAACTGTCGTCCCAAGGAAGTGCCGCAACACTCGGAAAAAACTTTGCCTGCTGTGAACGCAGCTAACAAAGCCGACTTTATCAAGGTTCTTGAGAAACGAATGGAAGACTTATCAGGTGGAGGCCTGGCCCGCGTAAAGAAATCCATAAAACAAGTCGCGAATCTCTAATTCCCGAGTCTCCAATCTTCAGTTCTCCAATTCTCAAATTCTCGATCTAATCTCAACGACCACAAATTACAAATTACCAATTACGATTTACCGCTCACCCTATGCTCTACATAGCCCTCGCCCTCCTCCTCATTGCATTTCTCTTCTTCTGGCAATCGAATCGCCAGCGACAAGCTGCGGGACTTCCAGGTGGACGTGTCATCTACACAGATACACGCGGCTGGGGCAAACTGGAGAAGCCGCTATTCTACGCCGCTCTCGAATTGACTGGCAAGCCCGATTATCTCGTCCAACAAAATGGACAGATCATCCCCGTTGAAGTGAAATCGGGGCGCGCCCCCGAAGCTCCGTATGACTCACACATTTATCAATTGGCATCTTATTGTTTACTCGTTGAAAAAACATTTGGCAAACGCCCCCCCTATGGAATTATCCATTATGAGACGCGCGATTTTGCAGTGGATTACACCCAGGAATTGGAGCAGTCCCTGCTTGAGGTGCTGACTGAAATGAAACGTGATCAACACAAGAATGACATCCATCGCTCGCATGAGCAGGCTGCACGTTGTAAGCGCTGCGGTTTCAGGAAGGTGTGTGACCAGAGGTTATTGTAGACGCACAGCGGCACGATTTAACCGTCAATATCTTTTTTGGTCTTGCTGTGCCCCTACTAAAGTATAATTTATTCACAATGTCTGAAGCCTTCATCCCAAAGCGCCCCGTCATTACTACACACCCGAAGATGCCTGAAGCCCTTATGGAAGCAGAAGCGATGTCGGCTTATCTGAAAGACAGAGGTATTGAAGCGCCTCATGGATCGATCTATGATCAAGACCTGCGCAAGCGCATCCGACGCGGCGAATTTGACATGCTCATCGTCGCAGGTGGAGATGGTACCGTCCTGCGGGCGGGGCATCTATGTGCACCCAGCGGTGTGCCGATATTGGGCGTGAATCTTGGAAGGATAGGCTTCCTCATTCAGGTGGAGCGCCAGGAATGGCCACAGTACTTTGATAAATTATTCAACGGCGAGGCATGGATTGAGAACCGCATGATGTTGCATGCTGAGCATGTTCGGGCGGGTGAGTCTTTGGGAAACTGGAATGCACTGAATGAAGCGGTCGTTGCGCGTGGGCAGCTGCTTCGGCCTGTGCGACTGACTGCTTCAGTAGATGGACGTCAGTTGATAAGTTATCTTGCGGATGGGCTGATCGCCTCGACTCCCACTGGTTCGACCGCTTATGCTCTCGCCGCAGGTGGCCCAATCCTCCCACCTGAGTTACGGAATATTCTGCTGGTGCCAATCGCACCGCATCTTTCTGTAGATCGAGCAGTTGTATTATCTGAAGGTTCCTCCGTGAGCATTAACAATCGCGGAGACAATGCAGTATTCAGCGTGGATGGACAACCGCCTATTACATTGCTCGAAGATGACCATGTGGATGTGCGTGCCGCGGACGTGACCACACGTTTTGTGCGCTTTGGAGACCCTGGATATTTCTATCGAAACCTGACAGCACATATGAATGAAAACTCTTTAGGACTTGCCAGATGACCGAATCAACAACTTTATATTGCTATGTTCATCCAACGCGCGAAACGTCCCTGCGCTGTAATAACTGCGAGCGTCCCATTTGCGCGCAGTGTGCGGTCCGCACACCGACGGGATATCGCTGCAAGGAATGTGTGCGCGAACGTCAAAAAACATTCGAAACAGCAGAATGGTATGATTTTGTGTTCGGTTTTATCATAGCGGCGGTCCTTTCTGCAATTGCTGCCTTCCTAGTTACGCTGATCGGCGGCATTGGCTTCTTCGGATGGTTCCTGATCGCCGCGGGCGCGCCGACTGCTGCTGTAGCAATTGCTGAAGGTGTGCGACGGGTAACAAACCGTCGACGGTCGCGTGCGCTGTTCATTACTATTGCGATTGGCGTGATACTTGGCGCGCTGCCTGTCATTTTGATCCAGGTACTTCGAGGTGATCTTTTCGGTATCCTCTTTCAAGTGATTTACCTCATCATCGCTACTCCTGTTATATATACCCGACTTTCTGGAATCCAATTGTTCAGATAACCAAAAACCTATGCTTACAGAACTCCACATACAAAATTTTGCCATTATCGATAAACTCGATCTACGATTCGGTCCCGGCCTGATCATCCTTACAGGTGAAACAGGCGCGGGCAAGTCCATTATTCTCGATGCCGTCGTCATGTTGATTGGCGGGCGCGCAGATGCCACTCTCATCCGCGCTGAGTCAGATGCCGCGTTCGTCGAAGGTGTGTTCCAACTCAAAGGTCCGGAAAAAGAGGCGGTGCACTCCATCCTGCAACGCGAAGAATTGATGGATGATCCCGATTATGTTGTGCTGATGCGTGAAGTCCGCAAGGAGGGGCGCAGCGTGGCGCGCGTCAATGGTCGGACGGTCAATGTTGGATTGTTGAAGGAATTGGGCGCGGCACTGGTGGATATCCACGGGCAGGCGGAACATCTTTCGCTGCTCGATCCACGCGCCCACCTGGGCCTGCTTGACCGTTATGCAGAAGTTGCCCAGCCCCTCAGCGACTACCGTCAAACCTATCATACGCTTTTGAACCTGCGGCGTGAGTTGAACGATCTGCGAAAAGCCCAGGCAGATGCGGACCGCCGCCTGGAGATGCTCACCTATCAAGCGGAAGAGGTTGAAGCCGCGCGCCTGAAACCTGGTGAAGATGAAGAGTTGCGCAAGGAACGTGACAGGCTGGCGAACGCCGAGTCGCTGGCGCAGAATGCTCAGGAGGCGATTGCGGTTTTGGAGGAAGGCTCGCCTGAGACTCCCGCCGCGACAGATCTGGTTGGGCAGGCCGCGCAGGCATTGGCTACGCTCGCAAAGCTTGACCCCGCGCAATCTGAACTGGCGAGCCAGGCAGATGTATTACTGGACACGATGTCTGACGTTATCCATAGTTTGCGCGATTATCTCGAAGAGATCGAATTCAACCCGAAGCGGCTCGATGAAGTGGAGGAGCGGCTTGACCTGATCCATTCGCTCACGCGCAAATATGGCGGCAGTATCCCGGCGGTCATCGCGTATGGGCAGGAAGCACGCAGGCAGCTCGAAACGATCACCGGCGCGGCGGAACGGATCGATGAACTTGAGTTGCAGGAAGCCCGGCTGTTGGATAAGCTTGCAAAACAAGGGAATCTGTTGACTGACAAACGCAAATCTGCTGCCACCTCAATGGGCAAGGGCATTGAAGCCGAACTCAATGATCTCAGGATGTCAGCAGCGAAATTTAATGTTGACTTCCAAACGAAGCCGGACCTGAACGGCGCGCCCATTCACAATGGCACGCGAGTATCGTTCGATCAGAACGGATTTGACCGTGTGGAATTTCTGATCGCTCCAAACCCTGGAGAGGGACTCAAACCATTGGTAAAGATCGCCTCAGGTGGTGAGACGTCGCGTTTGATGCTGGGGCTGAAGAATGTGCTGGCGCGCGCGGATGAAATTCCGTCCCTGATCTTCGATGAAATTGACCAGGGTATCGGCGGACGCGTGGGTATGACAGTTGGGCAGAAACTGTGGAATCTCTCGCGTATGCATCAGGTCTTTTGTGTGACACATCTCCCGCAGCTTGCCGCGTTTGGCGATGAACATTATCAGGTGCAAAAACTGATTCAGGGCAACCGCACATTGACGCGCGTGGAACGCCTCGATGGCGACCCGCGCCTGCTCGAACTCTCGCAAATGCTTGGCGAAGTAGGTGAGGGGACCCTGAGATCAGCGCATGAGTTGTTGCAAGTGGCGAGGCAGATGATCAAGGGAAAGTAAGTTACTGCAAATTTGGTGTTTCGCATATATAGGCGGAAGGCAAAAGTGAAGGCAATAAAAACAATCTCATCCCTTTTAGTGTTGTTGATAATACTGCCTTCTTGTGGTTCCAATTTAGAAACTCGGACTCCGGTAGATTCAGACTTCCCGCTGAAACAGGTTCAAATTTTTCCTGCAACTGAAGCTGTCGAGAAGGTAGCAGTATCCGATACTTGGATAGCGACGTATTCTTCTGGTAAAGTCACAGCCTGGGATGTTGAAACTCAGAAAACACTCTGGAGCATAGATTTACCAGTTCGAACGGACAAAGATTCGGAATTTCAAATCAGCAATGACATATTGATTTCAGCATCTACCAATCAAATCTTTCTGGTGAATAAGTTAGGGGAAAAGGAGGAACTTAATCTGCTTTCGGAAGGAGAAAATATTGTAAGACTGGTTGCAATATATCCAAACTACATATATGTCATTCGAGGTTATGACTGGAGACTTGAAGCATATGATATTTCACAAAATGCATTGCTGTGGACAACATATGTAGGCAGAGGAGGCTGCGATGTATTCTACGACGCATCGAAAAACATAGCTTACGTAACGACACGGGATAAATCCATTCGCGCATTTGATAATGCAACAGGAAAAGTGGTGTGGGAGCAGGACAGAAGTTCTTTACATAGCGCTTTTGAAGAAGGTATTTTATATACGGTTGAACATACAAATGACAGAAATACGTTTCGGTTTTCAGCTTTCGATGTTGAAGGCCAGAAGGAGCTTTGGAAAAAAGATATTACCCCTATAACGCATGTTTATAAACTAACAATTATTGATAAGTTTCTGATTGCCAGTGAACGTGGTGGATTGATCGCCTTGAATAAATCTAGCGGTGATGAGGTCTGGCAGACTGACACGGGCGAGCCATTTTATACAAGACCTGTTGAGTTTGACGATGTGATATATGCTAAAGGGCCGAGTTTCACAGTGTATGCTATTTCCCCGAGTGATGGTGATGTCATTGGATTCGTGCAATTGGAGAGCGAAAATCCTATCTTTGCGCAACCCAAGTATGAGGTATTGACAGGCGTTTATAGTCTAAAGGACGGAATCGCGGTCAACACCAGAAATGCAGTCGTTATATACAAAGCTAAGTGATAGAGCATGTTCAGTTATGAATAACCCTTGGTTATGAAAAATTCGACAAGATTTGTTTTAGCTGTTTTGGCGCTGGCATCGCTTCTTTGTGTGGGGCTATGGATCGTTGAACTTCAAACAAAATTTCTCAGAAAGTCTTATGATGAAGTTGTCTTAGATAATCACGATCACTATCTCTCCTGCGAACAATTGCCATCAGAGGCTGAGGCTAGGAAAGTGATGGAAACGCATCAAGACGTGATCAAGAAGATCGAGCAGATCAACCCTGGCTTTGTTGGCGTGGAAATGGATACATCCGCCTGCCTAGGCAGAGCAGATATCATCTTTTGGTATGGAACTCACCACGATAGATTACTGGTCGAAGGCATCATCAGCGATGATACCTTTTATGGCATACCTTATCGTCTAAGAAATCAATGATGTAGTTCGGGTATTTTTCAGTGGGGGAAGTTTATTGCCTGATCCGCGTTTTGTCACTTCCACCCAGAGTGACGCGGCAAGCTCATAACCAATGATGTGGTCCTGCGGTTTCATTTGCAAACGTAATGGACCTTTGAATGGCGCACAACTCAACAAATGGAACGGCGTTCCGGGCACGAGACCAAGTTCGCCGATGTAATGCAGTTTTTCCATATCATGTGTGCGTACACGGCTGACGATACAATCAGAGCCCGAAGGCACTTCCAGAAGCGGCAGATCTGCAACCTTTGGCATCACACCTTCCTTGCTCGGAATCGGTTCTCCATGCGGACAGCGGGTGGGATGACCCGCCAGTTCATCCATGCGATCTTCGAGTTCATCATTTACCCCGCGTTCAAACACATCAGATAGTTCGTGAGCTGCGGCCCAGTCATATTTCATTACTTTTACAAGGAAAACTTCGGTAAGGCGGTGACGGCGCAGGGAGGGCAGGGCAATTTTTATCCCGTCCTCGGTCAGGCGTACACCGCGATAGGGTTCATGCACAAGATAACCGCTTTTATTCAGGCGTTTAACCATTGTGGAAATTGCCTGAGCAGATGATTCAACGTGTGAACTTAAAAGCGAAAGCGACACCTGTCCGTGGTCTTGTTGCAGGCGGTAAATCTCAGCGGCATAGCGCCGCATGGCAGGACTGACTGTCATATTACTTCTTCAAACTCCAGAAATTATCAACCAGGTTGAAAACTGATTGCAATGGGATATAGTGTAAATTTAATACAAATATCTAGATTATTCTGATGGTGAAAATTATACTATACAGCACTTGAGCCAGATTAAGCCCTATTAATGGTGAATCTCTGCTCAAAACATTCTATTTAAAGGAGAACCGCATGGTTCGTAAGACAAATTTTTTCGTTGCAACATTGATCCTGATTTTGCTGATGAGTGCATGCGCCGGAACACAGGCGCCTGTTGTAGAGGAAAACGCATCCACTACCGATTTAAGCGGGATCAAAACTTATTTATTGGATAAATCTTCTGAGTTGACAACCAGCAGTCGGGCGTTAAAAGAAGCGAGCGACAAATATTATGAATTGGCAAAATCCGCAGGCTTCGATTACGCGGCTTTATGGGCGGCAAATCCAACAGAAGTGAGCGCGGCGCTCAATGATGCAAAATCCGCCTGGATGGCCGCGAGTCCACTCTACGAGCAGACGGAAGGGATTGTAGCTGGCACGCCCAGCCTTGCCGAATATGATGTGATCCTCGACGCGGGTGCTTCGGGTGAAGAGGATGCTGAGAATGCAGTACCATTCGACTTGACCCTGCCGGATGGACGTGTTCTTCCCAAGCCAGGCAATCTCTTCGGCGTGTTGGAAAGCACGCTGTGGGGAACATATGCCGATTTCACCTCTGGAATTGAAGCGGACCTGGATGGCAACGGCACAATCGACTTCGGCGAAAAACTTCCCGATGCAAACGTGCTCAAGGCTGGCGCAGATGCCCTTGATAAATATACCAATGAGCTGGGTGCTTCTGCCGCTGCTTGGGAGCCTACTGAATCGGATGCATTCACTGCCCTGGTTGTGATGGTGCCAACGATGAGTGAATATTTCAACTCATGGAAGAACTCCCGCTTTATTCTTGGTGATGCATCTGAACAGCGTGACTTTGTTGTAATCTCACGTCTCTCTGATATTCAAAATATTCTTGGCAGTCTGCAGATCGTTTATGGCGAAGTCAAACCGCTTGTCGAGTCAACGGACGCCGCCCAGGCGATGCAGATCGAACAGGGAATCGCGGATTTGAAGAGTTTCGTCGGTGAAGTGTATACCAAAGAGCAGGGCGGTTACCAGCATACACCCGAGGAAGCTGATCTACTCGGAGCAGAAGCACAAAACCGCGCCACTGCCATCGCCGGACAGGTCGCACAGATCGCGGCCAAACTTAATATCACAATAGAAGAGTGATGACAAAACTTTACAAAAGATCATTGATCGCCATTATTATCGCGATGCTTGCGATTTCCAATATATTGGGAATCGCAAGTGCCGCGTCTACTCCCCCTGCACAGGCCGCGGAAGCAATACGTGCTTCTCTGGTACAGGCGCAGTTATCTCTGACCAGTGACCCGACCACATCTGTTATGTTGGTTAAGGATGCGGAAGTAACCTACCAAACGGGACTTTCAAGCTGGATATCTGCTTCCGATCCGGATGCGCATCTAAGGATCATTTCCGCTTTCGAAAACCTTGCGGATAGTGCGTCGCGCAGTGATGCGACCACATTTGCCGCCGCGCGTGCCCAGGCCTGGACTGGTATCCTCGCCGGAAGTTATGTGCTGGTTGAAGATGCCATTCAAAGCGGCAATGGATTGGTTGCGCAAACATGGCTGCCTGTGCGTGAATTCCGTATTGCTACGCGTTTCTCTCGCCCCAATGTGAGTGCAACCCTTGCTGTGGAAGGCTATATGGAGGGAACTGTTTCTGCTGAAGATGTTTTGGTATCGGTTAGAGCAGATGTGCTCGATACCTATCAAGCGCGCTTGACCG
>JAXIPJ010000401.1:0-4079 GCA_045402985.1 Anaerolineales bacterium | reverse complement strand
ATCCCTGCACCGGATGGAAAGTTGTTCTCGCTAATGATCTCTGCGCGCTCATTGATATTTGCCATGCCACGAATAATATCCAAAATATATGAAACACGATCGCGGCCCGCACCAGCGATTTCGTGTCCGTTGATAATGAGTTCATCGAATGGCAGAGACGGCTGAAAGCTGACCGTCGTGCGCGTGTATAGGCCATCCAGGTTCATCGAGATGGAGCCGTTCATTGGAAGGCGTAATGTGTTGTCGCGATTGCCCCAGTATTTGATGAAGGCGATATTTGGATGCGCTTCGGCCGTGGCAGTGGTCATAGCGAGATGATACCACTGCTGGGGTTCACTCTCTCATTGTGTCATACTAAAAGGGCAGGCATATCGTCAATATATCCGGCGTGAGTTCGGTCAAGCCTTCGATGCCGGTGCGTGAATTATTCATCGCTCATCGCCAATTCAATCGCTTGTTTCATCGTCAGCGCGCGACCTTCCGCCCATGCTTTTGCAAATGTTGCCTCATCAAGTTGGGCACGCGCCGCAGTCACACTGCGCTCGTAGTTGCTACGGTCAAAGTGCACGAGTTGGATTTGGTTGGATTGGAGCCATGGCTCGACAAAACTCAACACACGCGCCGCTTGCTCCATATGCTCGTGCAACTGCCGCAGGTCCGCGAATCCGATAAGGCAACGGGCGATTCCGAGTGAGTCCGCCCATTTGCGAAAAGACGAGAGACTCTCTGTCAACAAGGTCGTCGCGCGCTCAACGTCGCCCAAGTGTATCGCCACAGCACCGAGTTCTTGAGCGATATGGGCTTCACTGCGTTGGTCGCCAAGGGCACGTGCCGATGCTAACGCCTCCGCATACAAGGGCTCTGCCTGCGCGTAATCGTCCTGTAAACACATTACGTTTGCGACTTGCCATAAGCCCGCCACGATAATCCAGCGCGTGCCCAATTGCCGTCGCCATTCGAGAGCTTTTAGGAAATGCTGGCGGGCGGTCGCGTAGTCTCGCTGCAGCACCGCCCAATCGCCGAGGCTTGAGTAGCACAAGACAAAACAGAATGGATCTTGCAGGGTGCGCGCGAAGGACAGGGCTTCGTCAAGCAACGCTTTTCCGGTGGGATCGTCGGGCCGCGCGGCGCATTTAGCAGTCCCCCAGTTACCTAATGTCCAGGCGAGCGTCAAGGGGTCACTTGCAACCCGGATGAGCGACTCGTGCTCGGCATATATCGTCCGCGCCTGCTCTCCGTCCCCACGCTGCACCAGTAAATAAGCCAACCACTGAAAAGAAGAGGCCAGCCAGCGTTGCTCGCCGATCTGCTGCCACAAAACGACGCTCTGTTCGAGCCGGGCTTGTGCCTCATCCATGTATCCCAGGTTTAGCGAGACGCAACCTGAACCAAAGAGAGCCAGTGCCAATCCTCTTTTGACGACTGTCGGCCGTTCGTCGGGGCCCAGAACGCGCGCGTACCACGCGTCGGCCTCGCTCAAATGGTCGCTATAGAACCAAAACCTTTCGAGCATTCCTGCTAACCAGCGCGCAGATTCAATGTCGCGCTCATACGCCCATTCCAGCGCGGCGCGCAGGTTAGCGTGCTCGATTTCCAAGCGCGGTAGCCATTCGGTGCGCCGTGGGGTTTGGAATATGGGTCGCGTGTGTTCTGCCAACCGCACAAAAAAGTGCAGGTGTTGGTCGCGCAACGGTTCGCCCTCGTTTGCATCCAACAACTTTTCGTGTGCGTATTGGCGGATCGTCTCCAGCAAGCGATAACGTGTCCCATTGATCTCTGAACCTGTCTCCACAATTACAAGGGACTTATCCACGAGCCGACCAAGTAAATCAAGAATATCTTTACGCTGTATCCCTTGACTACAAACTACCTCTGCTGCTTCAAGTGTAAACCCACCTGCAAAGACAGACAGTCGGCGAAACAAAGTTCGCTCTGGTTCAGTCAGCAACTCATAACTCCAATCCATCGTTGCGCGCAGAGTTTGATGGCGCGGGATGGCGGTGCGGCTGCCTGCTGTCAGCAGAGAAAAACAATCGTCCAAACGCGCAGCAATCTCATCTACAGATAAGACTTTGACACGCGCCGCGGCTAACTCAATTGCTAGGGGAATGCCATCGAGGCGTCGACAGATTTTAGAGACGGTAGATACGTTTCTTTCATCTAACGCAAAACCAGGTTTGGCCATGCTCGCCCGTTCGTCAAACAATTCAATACTGGCAAATTCCTTGAAGTCTATGAGGGAAAGTGGCTCTTGTTTTTCAGGCAATGGTAAAGAAGGAACCTGCCAAATCAATTCATTGAAGAGTCCCAAGCTCTCAATGCTGGTTGCAAGGATTTTTAGTTTTGGACATGCTGCAAGCAGCTGTTCGGCATACTCCGCGAAAGCTCGAATCAAATGTTCGCAATTATCAATTACAAGCAAAACATCTTTAGTTTCGAGATGTGTTTTCAGTGTTTCAATGAACGGCTCATGCGAGGCTCCGCGTACATTGAGCGATTGAGCAATTTCCTGCGGAATCAGACTCCCGTCTGGCAAACCAACCAAACTCACCCAGAACACACCATCATTGAACTTCCTGATCGAATCATGCGCGGTTTGAATTGCAAGACGGGTCTTGCCCACTCCGCCAGGACCAGTCAGTGTCAGTAAGCGGCAAGAAGAAAGTAGTTCTGAAATTTCCTTCAATTCTTTTTCACGGCCAATAAAGCTTGTCAGTGGAATAGGCAAGTTCGAGCGCGGGGTTGTGCTTGAGCCGCGCCAGGGCGACTCTTCATGTTGTGAAGTGGGTGCAGATTTCCAATCGCCGCGCGCAAATTGCAGGAAGTTGGCTTGATCAATTGGGGAGATGTTGAAGATTTCCGCCAACAGCTCAACGATTTGCGCAGATGGATGACGTTCTTCTGCTTCGACCTTTTTGAGCATGATCGTCGAGCAGTTAATCCGAGCCGCGAGTTGTCGCTGCGTCAATCCCATTCCTTTGCGACGGCGTTTTAACCATTCTCCGAAAGATATTTCAGGCAATAGAACCCTCTCTATCAATAAAAGTATCCCTGTTGTATCCCTCAGAGATACCTATCCCAGCTCGTTAACTTGTAAAGTGTTGATTAAAGTATATCACCTGAAGGAGATCAAAATGCTTACTGCTTTGTCCGACATCCGCAAAATCAACCGGCTCAGAAGAACCACAAAGGAGAGTGAGAAATGACAAACCTAAAGAATGAAAGCACTAAGACCGTGGCGACGAGAATCCAGCCTTTTAAAGGTGGGAGTATCCTCTTAGGATTCGTACTGGTCGCGACGACTGCCGGAGCAGCTCTGGCTTACAATGGCGCTGCAAAAGGGCACACGTTCGATAACACCTTTACGAAATGGGTGATTACCTCGCCCCCTGCTCCGGGCGTGGTTGCGAACATGGTGGGCGTTGTAGGCGGCGATGTGGGCTCTGGCACATATACGGGTGAAGTTATTAGTTTGAACACGGTGGGCAACATTACGAGCATCGAAGCTCTTTACCACTTCAACGGTAGCAAACATGCCTTTACGGCGGAGCTCAACATAACACAGGATGAGTCAGCGGGCACCGCCACTATCACAGGCCACGTTATAGAAGGCTGGCTGAAAGGCGCGTCCGTGACCGGGGAGTACAACGTGCTGGCCGTCTGCCCTATAGAGACACCTGATAACGCCTATGGCACCGTATGTTTCCAAGGTGCCCTCCATGTCCATGTTCCCAAGTAGCAGATCAGCGGCCTGAGGATGCGGGAAAATTGGCTTGGCGACCGATACGAAGTAACACCGCAAGATTATGCCTGTGAGCAGGCGCCTCGCATGTGTTGGCTCAGCCCGCGATCCGGGCAAACACCCTAAGGCTGGTTCCTGAGCGCAACGAATAGGTTGATTAGCAAAGGTAGAAGCCTCGCGGATTAATTCCCGCGAGGCTTTTGGTTATTTGTGTGCTGTGGTCCAATCTTTATCGCTTCTATTTGAGGTGGGCAGAATCCATCATCATACGATCTGTGTTGTTCGCGTTAATAAAATATGTCAGCTAGGGACAAATTTGCTGCTAAAACAACCTTGC
>JAXIPJ010000340.1:0-1926 GCA_045402985.1 Anaerolineales bacterium | reverse complement strand
GCCTGCCCGTTGGATCAAATCGTTGTAGCCTGTGACGATGACCTCCAACACATCCTCTGGCATTTCGGGTGGGCCGCCAGAGTCGATCCGAATTTGCTGTGTGCTTAATTGTTCGGCAATATTCAGCCAGCGATAGGCCTTGACCTGGTTGGCCTGCCGCGCCTCCGGGCTGGGCTCGTAGATATGCGCTCCGTCTACCGCCAGGCAGCCGAACGGCAAACCAGCATTATCCGCGGCGGTTTTGATTTGAGCGAGATAGTCCAACTCGGCAGGCGACAGTTGCGCATATTCCGGCGTGAAGCTGGCAGGGGAACGCGCCTCATCGTCCAGCAACGACGGCAAATGGCCGTTCCACAGGTCAAGCTGTGTACATCCTAAGGTATGGCAGTCGCTGATGTAGTTGAACACATCCTGTTGTCCGGCTTCTAACAAACGGTGGAAACTGTAAGAACAAATACTAAGGTCCATGTGTTTCTCCAAAACTGTGAGAGATGGTCGTCATCAACAAACGCAGCTACAACAAAAAATAGTATAAACGCCTAACCTGCACAAATCAATAGCCATACAGATATCACGGGATACTAAAAGTGACAGTCATCTGTCTCAGGTAACCAGATGACTGTCACTTGCTTCTTCAAGAACTGGCGTCTATGGTCCAAGCTTGATGCTGCTGGTAGAAATACCGAATACCCATGGTTCGGAATTATCAAGGCAACTGCTGGCTCCGTTTGTCACGATGAAATAGTCTTCCGGATCGGGGTTCCATGCCCAAAGGGTATAACAGCCTTCCACCATGTCATTGATGACAAGGGATTGTCCTGGATCGAGAGTGTAGCTGCGATATCCGCATACATTTTGTGGTGTGGTTTGACTTAGATAAACAGAGACCGAAAGCGCTGCCCTTGTTGAATTGTTGATACGGATTTTGACAGTCTCACCCTGTAGGGATGATGGGAGGACACTATTTACACATGGATCTCCACCACCGGAATTCCCATTCGGAACCGGCGTGAATGTTACTGCTGAGGATGGCAAGGGAAGGGCAGTATTGGTTGGAGCGGGTGTATCCGTAAACGTTGCTGTTGGTGGGGGTGGAGTGGCGGTCGGGATGGCGGCTTGGGTCTCTGCGACCATCGTGAAGGCTGCCGCGACGACCGTGCTTTGCAGGTCAAGCGCGCTGACTGTGGGTGTAGGTGTAGCCTGTGCGCCACGTGCACCACACGCACTGATGCTCAGCGTACTCAGGAGTACCAGGGTGAGAATCGAAAAACATTTCATGTCAACATCTCCGTATTGATTTAGTTTATCTCGAATATTGCGATTGCTCTGGACACTACCACGTATCACCGAATCGCCTCTAATCATACATCGGAACCGTGAGAATCCATATCCCGAGACCCGCAGGTCTCCCGGGAGAAACCAGGTGACTTTCACTTTTTGTGAGAAAATAAGGCTGCTGAAAATGGAGATGAGATGATGAAAAACATGGGTCCCAAGAGTAGTGAATGGCTTGCCTCGGCGGTCCTCCACACCCTGGATGATGTGGCGCAACTGGGCGTGGTGGAGACGTATAAGCGCGTCAAGGCGGCGTACCCGGAAAAAGTGACGCTCAACATGCTATGGGGACTTCAAGCCGCTCTGCTCAACCTGCCGTGGAATGAACTGCCGCCAGATATCAAGGAAGAGTTGAGGAAGCAGGTCGAATAAATCATAATCATCTTACAATTGGAGACAACACAGGTTCGATAACCACATGATTCTTTATCGTCCGGTTGGTTTGCAGGAATTGGAGTTGATCTATGACGGCGGCATGAAGGCCTTCCCTGCGCGCTTGCCTCAACAACCGATCTTTTATCCAGTCCTTCAGCTTGAATATGCGCGTCAAACTGCTTCAGATTGGAATGTAAAAAATGGACAGTTTGCAGG
>JAXIPJ010000247.1:0-10980 GCA_045402985.1 Anaerolineales bacterium | reverse complement strand
ACCGCAATCGCGTTCTGCTGCCCAGCAATTGCCGGTTCACGGACCCAACCGATCTCGATCTCATAACCGTCCACAGTAATGGACTCGTGCGCGAGGGCTGTTTGATGGCTGAGCAATAAGATAATGATAGTTATCAGGCAAGCGAGAGGATAAATTCTTTTGTTCATGGAGGTCTCCGTGTATGAAATAAAGGGAAATGCAGGTTAGTCCGCTATTGGGGCCCATAGCTTTGCGAACTTAATCAGCCTGACTCGAAGGCAGCGTTTCAGCGGTCTTGCCCCCCGGCAGGGACAGGCTCAGGGTAGCGATACGAAGACGGTCAACTTTCTCAACGCGCATATGAAAACCGTTGATCTCCACTTCATCCCCAACGGATGCAATCCGGCCCAAAGCATTGAGCACCAGGCCAGCCATCGTTTCGGCCTCATCGGAGCGAAAGCCAAAGCCAAACAGCTCATTCACCTCGTCTATTGTTACACGCCCCGCCAACTGTATACGACCATCTGGCCGCTTCAAAATGTCTGGTTCTGTTTCATCGGCTTCATCCGGCATGTCTCCAAAAACCTGTTCCAGCAAGTCTGCCAGCGTAATAAGCCCAGCCGTGCCGCCGTACTCGTCGACGACAATGGCTATCTGCTGGCGGCGTTTCTTGAAATCTGTAAGCAATCTATCCACCCTGAGCGTCTCAGGCACAAAAGCCGCCTCGAACACCAACGGCCTCAAATCCAATGTTTTCTCATCCGCGGGCTGACTGCCGTCCGCGCCATCCATGCCATCCAGCGCGTGTTGACCGCCGTTCTGATCAGAAAATACTGTCTTCAACTGCTCCAATTCCTGAGAAAGTTCCCGGTTGATCAGATGCTCCAGATCTTTGGAGTTGACGATGCCAATAATCTCATCCAATGAATCCTGATAGACCGGAATGCGAGTGTGGGGCCGGCCCTGCAAAAAATCAGTTAATGCGCTGCGTGTTATCCCCACCGGGAGAGCCTGCATTTCCAAACGCGGCACCATTACGGCGCGCGCGGTAGTGTCTGAGAACCGGACGACGCGATGTAAAATCTCGAACTCGGTTCGATTGATTTCACCGCCTTCGTGTGACTCTGTAAATAACATATCGAGTTCTTCAGGGGAATGCACCTGGCTGTGGCCCTCAGCGGGATGAAAGCCGATGAGACGTAAAAGGAAGTTCCCTATGCCGTTCAGCAGCCAGGTCAACGGGGAGAAGATGATGGCAAAGAACAACATGGGACGGCCAATCCAAAGTGCAGTGATATCCGGCTTTTGGAGTGCGATGGACTTTGGCATCAACTCACCAATAATGACGTGCAGCGCCGTCATAATGAAATAAGCAAAGCCCGCTGCCAGCCCCGCGCGTGTTATACCCAACCATTCATCCGGCATCCAGCTGAAAAGGGGAGTTAAAAGTGGCTCCAAAGCTCTTTCGCCAAACCCGCCCAGCAATAGCGAAGCGATGGTAATGCCAACTTGTGTAGCTGCAATATAGCGGTCAAGGTCACGCACGGCGCGCTGAACCACAGCCGCTGCGCTGTTGCCCTCGGCAGCAAGCTGGTCGATACGTGTCTTGCGCACGGAGACAAGTGCAAATTCAGAGGCCACAAAGAAGGAGTTCGCCAGAACCAGGATGAACACGATAATAAGGTTGATCGCTGTTGCACCAGTTTCTGAAGAGGCGGCATGTTCCACAATATATTCCATCATCTGAAAACCAAAACTCCGACTTCAGTATACATCAGCTTTTTTAATTATACTTATTGGAACATAGCTGGACACGCCCGTTGTCGTTTAATATCCCAAGTATTGGGCGGGTTTCTTCAATCTTGACAAACCATTATTAAGGGCACTCCGGCAGGCTGAGCAAATTATCAGGCTGCTCTCCGTCTGCTGTCGTTCTTAAGGATTTATACCCGTATTGGCTCGTTGCGATTACTACATTAACTTCATTGCCGTCTTGATTGATATAGAATAAATATGCATCTTTGATAATGTAGTGAATCGCATCGGTTTGTGATAGTTTCCAGGGTGTTCCCCTGCAGTTACGCCGCCAACCATCAACTTTCATGTAACAATTAAGTTGCTCCGTTTAGGGTGCCCCCCTCACCCTGAATGGGGCAATTTTTAATTACCTTCAACAATCCTAATCTCCTCTTCAGTCAATCCATATATCATGCCCATTAGGGGACAACTCATAGACCAATCTATCAACCTCCCGCTTCACCATCTCCCACTCCTGCCTGTCCCGAAGCTCTCGGGGCAGCGTGCGCAGACTTCGCTCGGCCAGCGCGACCATCTTATCGTGAATGGCTTTTCGACGGATGGGAGGAATTTTGTCATGTCTTTTTAAGAGCCAGCAAGAGAATTGCGGTTCCCAATAATACCCTGAATGCAATGCTAGGGATTGAAGCTGTGTTGACGATGGACTGTGTAAATGCGTGGAAATCAACCACAGAACTGAGAAACATATAAATAGCTAGACCCATAAGCACGGCGCGAGAAATCGGTGAAGCAGTAGATGTGCGCGCGGCCCATGCACCGGGAATGAGAGACGCCACTCCAACACCTGAGGTTCGTAAAAGAAAATCCAGTTGGTCATTGCTAACAATGCCCACAACCGCCAACATTTTCGATGGGAAAAACAGCAATCCAATCGCCGAGAGGGCCATGAGTAAAGTAGTGAATGTGATCACCATCTTAAGCATTATTTTTGTTCTCCTTGACAATTCTAATCTCATCCCCCGTTAACCCGTAGAGCTCATAAACCCGATTATCATAGTGTGTAACAGATCGCTGAGCCAATCACCAGCAACCCAATGAGCAGCGCTGTGATCTTTGGGATAGGCAGGCGGCGAGATTCTTCCTTGTGAAGCTGATCGGCGTTGAGCTTCGCTCCGACTGCGGCGGTAGCAGGAATGGCAGTACAAAGTATACACATGGGTCTCTCCTTCCTGATTTTGAAAAACTGCTTTAGATATGACGGTTGGTTTAAGTAAATTATTACTATGGAAGCCAGTGAGGATTTGTGCCGTTCGCAATTACCAAAGGTTCTTGTAAACCCGCATACCAAACCACAATTTCGGGTTCGTATTTCCCCTTGAGTTTGAATTGCGAGAAGACAAGCATTTCCCCCCACGGGTCCCATTGAGGGAACTGATAAATGTGGTCAATTTCATCGGCCACCGTGAAACCCGATAAAGCGTCCGGATTCATCAACAATAAAATACGCGAAGGAGAAGCAGGATCAGCGCGCATACCGACAAGAATTTCATCATCCTTTGGCCACCAAGCCAGTTCACTATATTGGTAATCCTGAACATCATGTGCACCCATCCAAATCGACACTTCGCCGGTTTCAATGTTTGCCATTTGTACTTGAGTCTGAAAGCCATTAAGGGTTTCTGCCACATTTGTAGCAATGAAATATTTGCTGTCTGGCGACCAGGACGGCTGGTTACCAGTATTACATGGCAAAGTAAATTGCTGCCCTGAGGCATCCAGCCGGACAACTTGAATGAGATTTTTTATCCCGGCATAGGATGTGATGTATTTGCCATCAGGTGACCAGCCCGGGCTATAACCTATAATTTGTGAATCAGCATATAGGGGACGATTATCTCCACTTTCAATGTTCAACACCCAGGGACGCGGCGCACCAATTGGCAGGGATGCGGAGATCGGCGCGGTCTGAAGGAACGATAAAGTTTGTTAGACATGGATATTCCTATGGGCTAAGATAATTGAATGTAATACCAGCCAGCAGGCTTATGAGAAGAGGCAAAAGGACAAGATAAAACACAGGCCGGCGACGGAACACTTGTAAATACATTAACATGCTTTTGATGTCCACCATTGGGCCAAAGACAAGGAAGGAAAGTATTGAACCAAAACTGAAGGTTCCCACAAAGCCCAGGGCAATGTACGCTGTGGAGAGATACGAGTGATCCACTCCTGGGAAAGGAAAACTTCGACGAGCCCCGAAGCCAGAGTACCCATCAAAAGAAAGGGTACAGCTTCAATGAAAATCCCCAGAAAAACGGTGGCAAAGATGGCAAGTTTTTGCCACAACCATACCGAAACAGTAAGCGGTACTATGCTAAAAAGCACTGCTCCAAGTACCACCAGCAGGATTAGCCAAATTAATGGCCGCGATAACTTACGACCGTGTATCTGGGTCTCCACGAATTTAGTATAGGAGCTAATAGTGAGAAAAGTATTAGAATGAAAGAATGGCCGCGGGATCTACTGTGGATATTTTGCAACACAAGCCAAACAAACCCCGCGGTCAGGGAACGTACTGCGGAGTTTTTCCGTTTAAAATTACAGCTCAAATAATTGAAATGATAAAATGAAAAGCCAATTGTTCTTCCGGCGTAATTGAACAAGAGAGTAGATCTCCCATGACTTATAACCCTAGATCGGTGATCGCTGCGGTAAGCCTGATTTTTGCAATTCTGGCCTGCAACAGTCCCCTGGCCAATCCAACGCCAGGAGAAACCGCGCCTGAAATCCAGACTGCTGCCGCTCAGACCCTGCAAGTGATCCTTACGCCATCTATTTCAGCAAACACACAACAATCCCCGGTCGCTAACACTCCGTTTGCCACCACCACAAAAGTGGGAGCTCTCACGCAAACCCCGACCTATTCTGTGCCCATGCTGACGGTGCGAGAGCAGACTAACTGCCGTGCGGGTCCGGGGCAGGATTATGAAATTCTCTTCACTTATTTGGCAGGGAAAGAACTGGAGATCGTTGGCCGCTATGACCTCGATAACTACTGGCTCGTCAAGTCTGTGGAAAGCCCCACTGGGACATGCTGGCTATGGGGTGAATATACGGAAGTGACTGGTAGCTATTGGGCAGTTTCCAGTGTGACGCCGCCAGCCACAGTAACAAGTGCGCCCCCTCAAGCACCATCCATTCTGGAATGGAATTTCTCATGCACTGGCGGAACCATGACTTTCATCGTGAGCTGGGTCGATAAGGCAAATGACGAGACGGGTTATCGGGTCTTCCGGAACGGTGAGGCAGTTGCTGAATTACCTCCCAACTCCACCTCTTATACGGATACAATGACGCCGACCGACAACGAGAACGTGGATTATTATCTACAGGTCTACAGTCCATTCGGCTCCGCCAACAGCTCTATCATGCGAATGAATTGTTAGCGAAATACTGAATAAGCAAAGGGCTTGCAGAAAATTTCTGCAAGCCCTTTGCTTAAGCGGCCAATTGTTCTTTCACTTTTTTGGTCTGTTTGCCGCGGTCATCGGTCCTAAGAATTCGTTTGCGGATACGATATGACTCAGGCGTCACTTCCAGCAGTTCATCGTCGGACAGATATTCAATCGCTTCGTCCAGGGACATGCGCCTGGGCGGCGTAAGGCGGATTTCCATATCCCCACCCGCTGAACGAATATTTGTGAGATGTTTCTTTTTACAGACGTTGATCGGCATATCCTGCCCACGGCTATTTTCACCGACCACCATGCCTTCATACACAGCCACACCCGGACCCACAAACAACGTCCCGCGCTCTTCGGCATTCTTCAATGCATACGCAGTCGTGTCGCCCGCTTCCCAGGCCACCAGCGACCCGGTCGCGCGTGTGGACATCGGCCCCGCCATTTCATCATAACCGTGGAAGATGGTGTGCATGACTCCGGCGCCTCGCGTGGATGTGAGGAACTGATAACGGAAGCCCAGCAAGCCACGCGTTGGGGCAATGTAAACCATACGCGTCATCCCCTGACCTGCATCCTGCATCTCCATCATCTGGCCGCGCCTCACCCCAAGCATTTCCACTACCGCACCGACAGTCTCGGCGCTGGTCTCGATGTGCACTTCCTCGAATGGTTCAAGCAAAGCGCCATCGTCCGCTTGATGGAAGATGACCTCAGGACGCGAGACCTGGAACTCATAGCCTTCGCGTCTCATCGTCTCGATCAGAATTCCCAGATGCAACTCACCACGCCCTGAGACGAGGAAGTTTTCAGCTGATTCGGTCTCCTGCACACGCAGGGAAACGTTGGTGCGCAGTTCTTCAAACAAGCGCTCGCGCAGGTTGCGTGAGGTGCCCCACTTGCCTTCAAGGCCAGAGAAGGGAGAGGTATTCACGCCAAACGTCATACGCACCGTTGGCTCCTCCACTTTGATGGTGGGCAACGCAACTGGATTGGTTGGGTCGGCCAGTGTTTCGCCAATGGCGATCCCATCCAGGCCAGCTAGGGAAACAATATCACCTGCACTGGCTTCTTCGATCTCGATCTTATTCAAACCCTGGAATGTATAAAGATATTTTGCGGATTCAGGCAGGTTGCGCCCGTCAGTAGTTAAGCGTGCAAGCCGCTGACCTGCTTTGATCTTGCCAGCAAAGACGCGACCAATTGCGGTTACGCCGCGGTAATCATCGTAACCAAGCATGGTGACCAGCAGCTGCAAAGGCGCGTCAAGGTCCACCTTGGGAGCAGGGATATGCTTTAGGATGGTATCGAACATCGGCTGTAGATCAGGCCCGAGGTCCTTGGAAAGACCCGCTCTTCCAGCTGTGGCCTGGGCATAGACAATGGGAAAATCCGTTTGTTCCTCGCTGGCTCCGAGTTCGATGAACAGGTCAAAGGTCTCATTGAGGACGCGTGAGGGTTCGGCATCCTTGCGATCCACTTTATTGATCACCACAATGGCCTTGTGCCCCATTTGAAGCGCTTTCTTGAGCACGAAACGGGTTTGGGGCATGGGGCCTTCTGCCGCGTCCACCAGGAGGAGGACGCCATCCACCATGTTCATGACGCGTTCCACTTCGCCACCAAAGTCAGCATGTCCCGGAGTATCAACAATATTGATCTTGACAGGCTTATTCGTGGTGGGATCAACGAGTGTGATGGCAGTATTCTTGGCAAGGATGGTAATACCGCGCTCGCGCTCGAGGTCGTTGGAATCCATGACGCGTTCTTCGACGTGCTGGTTCTCACGGAATGTATGGGACTGGCGCAGCAAGCCGTCCACGAGTGTGGTCTTGCCGTGGTCAACGTGCGCAATGATAGCGATATTTCGGATGTCAGTTCGTTCGATTTGCATTTTTACACCTAATTTTATAAGTCATTGCGAGCCCGAAGGGCATGGCAATCTCAACTAATTTCAAACATGAGATTGCTTTGCCTAAGCTCACAATAACATGTAGTTTATGCACACAAAAACCCCCGACTGGGAAAGCCGAGGGTTCTTTCTTGGTCAAGATCAAAGTGTTCGGCGTGCAGACAATATCTTATCAGATGGCTATCGTTTTGAGAAGGGTATTATTCAGAACGGGCACAGCGAAAACCTGTACGATTATCGGAACTGCGCGGATCGACTCCAACACGGTAAGCAGAATAGACGAAACTCTCGCTGTCGACCGAAGAGCCACCGCGCTGCACACGATTGCCTGAAGCATTTTGATCCTCGCGTCCATCATTTGTGTTAAAGGGATAGGGCACATAAAGACTACTTACCCACTCAGATACGTTACCTACCATGTCATACACGCCATAGGGACTCGCACCATTAATGTAAGAACCTACTTTGCTCAGACCACTGCTGCAACCTCCAAAGTTAGCCAGTGAACAATCTAATATCTCACCCCAAGGATAAGCTCGCCCATCAGTCCCGCGCGCTGCCTTCTCCCACTCAGCCTCAGTAGGTAAGCGTCCATCATTCCACTCACAAAACCTTTCTGCCTCAAACCAGTTAACATCCGTCACCGGATAATTCTCTGACTCAGGAGCAGCATAGTTGTCATTACGTGGCACCACGCTACAAAATCCTGCTCGCACACATTGGTAATACTGCTTGTTGGTAACCTCGTATCTGCCAATCCAGTATGTATCAAGATAAACAGTTTGAATTGGATCTTCACCTGGGTTTTCACTGCCCATCAAAAACCCTCCTGCCGGTATGAGTATATAATCCATTTGTAAGGGACGATATATAAATGGATCTAACTGCCCTGTCAGCACCAACATGGTCATTATCATAATAGCAAGCAGTGAAGAAGCGATTGCGATGCGGTGTGACATTTGAGGAGGTATATTTTCTCTTGTCCAATTCAAGTCGAAGGCATTTTCATAAATGCGGTTGCGCGGCACCAGCAATCCATCCTGCCGACGTACCACGCCGGAGATTTTTAGATGAGCTTTCACCACTGATCGTTCGTCATCAAGTACGCTCTTTCCAGAGCGAATGTCCTTGTAGGTCTTGAGCACGCGCTCTACGTTAGGTGCACGCTTGGTAAGCATGTCGCGGACGAAACGCAAGTTGTTATCCTGTCTTCCCTGCTCCCCATCAAACAACAGCCCCACGACATCGCACACCGCTTCTTTTGCGAACGATTCTCCACTTTTTGCCATATACGCGCAGATGAGTTGGGTCAGATAAGGGTGACCACCTGTCCATTCGAAGATCCATGCCAAGACCACCTTTCCGTTAATTCCCAATCCTGCAGCTAGTGGTTGGGCCTCTTCAATCGTGAAATCTGTCAACTCAACCTGTCGACCGATATTGTAAGGAGTACGCTTCCGGTCCATGATCAGATCACTGGGGGTGGCAACGCCAATCAAAACAAAGGATAGGCGCATAAAATCAGGAGTGGTTGAGCGGGCGTTATAAATTGCGCGCAGAGCAGCGAAGAAATCATCCCTCGAGAAAGGCATACTTAATGTGCTATCAATCTCATCGAAGAATAGGACCGTACGGTCTTTTATTTCTTTCAATAGTACATCACGGAAGAAGTTCGTCAAACGCTGAGTGGGTCCAAGTTTTTTATGTTCCTCCCACCATTCGAAAATATTGGCTTCTAAACGCAGCCCATTGACAATTTCATTCAGGATACCCAGATACCACTGATCTGAAGAGATATTGACGCCAATAGCACTCAAGTCAATGATCACAGAGCAAATATTTTCTTTTTCAAGTTGTTGAGCAGTACGCACCATTAGACTGGATTTACCCACTTGTCTTGATGAAAGGACCGAAGCCCATTCTCCTTTCCTACAAAGACCCAGCAGCTCGTCATCCGCCTTGCGTTTAATGTATAGTCCGCCGCCCGCCTGAACAGTGCCACCAACAGTGTAAAGAGTAGATTCAGCCATTCAGCCGCTTATCAAAATAGTCGGCGTACAATTGGTTGCGAAGCAGCACTACATTGTTAATACGCTTTACCAAGCCTGAGCCGCGCAATTGAAAAAAGATATGTTCATCCGAGCAACGTTGATGCTTGATAACTTGAACCAATCCCGCTTTTAACTCTTCCTGATCACCCATGCGGAAAAGATAATTCCTCAAATGATCGCCAAAAGGTCCATCATCCTCACAGGCAATTTCGAGCATTTTAGTAAAGGTAATGCGCTGGCTGGCAAGCAGATAGAGTGCCTTGCGAGTTAGATAAGGATGTCCGCCAAGCAAGTCATAAAGCTGTTTAACCTGAGTTTCGGTCAATGGACTGTGGTGACGATTATTGAGATCGGATACCTGCGCCGGTGTGAAATCTACCAACTCAACCACTTGACCGACGTTAAAGGGTGATTGATTGAGATCTGCAATAAACTGATATGGCTCCGTGGAAGTAACCAACGATAAGTTCAAGCGTGTCCAATCACCGCCTCGTGCGCGATTATTGTGCCAACTGCGCAACATACTAAAGAAGTCTGAGCGGAAAGGGGAAGCAAACATGCGCTCGACTTCATCCATGGCCAACAGAATTTGCACATCCTTGATTTGATTTAGCAAATGTTTTTGGATGTAATTGGTTGTCTTTTGCACATGCCCGAGCGGATTCTTCCAAAACTCTTCTGTTCGATCTTCGATCTCAAATTCCCAGGAGAGCAAACTGCAAAACTGTTTATAGAAGACATCCGCATTTTCCATAGAGTTATTTTCGATCAATTGAAAATCAATGAAAGCCGTACGCATGTCTCTTACCTTCGCTTCGACCAGCAGGCAATTAAGCAGTGAACTCTTCCCCATTTGGCGCGGTCCCTTAATCGTGATCGTAACCCCATCAATCTCTTGTAAGGCATAGATTGCTGCCTGATCCGTTTCACGCTCAACATAAAAACGAGATTGGTGGGGCATAGTGCCCTCTGGTGATCCAAGATCACGAGGAATGTTCGCAAAGGCTGTGGGGATTTCCTCTGTGCCTGTTTTAACCGAGGTGGTAACAGCCATAGTACTATCGGCAAGCAACTGTCCACCGGAAATCGCCTGTTTCAACTCTGAAATCAATTTTGGAGTATCCGCGTCCTTATCCCATCGCGCCCATTGCAATGGGTTCAGATAAGCGCTTAGCGGATAGGCCAATGACTCGTTGAAATTCAAGCGCACGGGCAGGATCGAAGGCTTCCCGTGTGCCTTGCCATGATGATGTGCAGTTTCTATCTCCGCGATCACCATTTCACTATTGACCGAATGCGTCGAGAGGAAAGTGATTAGATAATCCGATTCTTTAATAGCACCCTGGATGCGTTCCGCCCATTTTTCCCCCACCTGGATGGTGGTATCAATGAATACTTCATGATGCTGCCGCAGTGCTTCGTACACCGCTGTCGCAACAGGTGCATCTGGCTCGATATTCCGTTTGTAGCTAATGAAGATTCTTGCCATGTCAGTTTAATCCTGTCTAGGAACTTTGACAAAGGATGAAACGAAAGGGTAAGCTTCGAAATTCGGAACGAAGGTTCCCCAAAATGGAGTTATCAAATTATAAGCCACAAGTGAATTTGATGCTATAATCTTGCCATTATGCGATACGAACGCTCGAACAAAACCGTCCTTTACATCGGCATGCGCGGATTTATCTTCAACGCTCCTTCTGTAAACGCGCCTGTTGCTCAAAGATAGTTCGTACTGTCATTCAGTCTTTCGCCGCAGGTTGCAACCTGCGGCGTTTTTGTTTAAGCTCAGTTCCGGTGGTCGAGTAGGCGGCGCTCGTCC
>JAXIPJ010000277.1:0-35189 GCA_045402985.1 Anaerolineales bacterium | reverse complement strand
ATTAACTACGGGTCTGGCGATGCTGCCGATTGTGTTCCTGGGAGACATTCCAGGGCTTGAGATCATCCGCCCAATGGCGATTGTAGTTCTGGGTGGGCTGGTCACTACGACATTGCTGGACTTGTTCGTTTTACCTGCTCTGTATCTACGCTACGGAGCCAGCCGCGAACAGGAACTGGATCTTCTCCCAGTTACTGCCGTCGGTGAGGCATAAAAGACCACTACTCGCACCGGGAAACCTGTTTCGGGTTTCCCGGTGCAAGATAGGATGATATGTTCATGGTTCAGAGAAAAGTTCCCAACGTCTTGAGTTCCAACGAAATACTGGTGGCTCAAGATTTAAGAAAGTCCTACGGGCAAAGGCTTGCGCTTCAGGGATTAACATTTACCCTGCGTGCTGGGCGTGTTCTAGGCTTCCTGGGACCCAACGGTGCAGGAAAAACAACCTCGATTCGCATCCTCACTACGATGATGGAACCTGAATCCGGTCGCTTCATGGTAGATGGAATCGGGTCTGAGCATCCCCAGGAAATCAGACGTAAGATCGGCGTTCTTCCAGAGAATCTCGGGTTCCCCAGGCAATTGACCGGGATTGAATACCTCACTTACTTTGGCCAGCTCTACGGAAGAACAACTGCTCAAGCCAGAGAATATGGCTTGAAACTTATTGAGGATGTGGGTCTACAACAAAGAGGGAAATCCCTGATCGGCAGTTACAGCCACGGGATGAGACAAAGAATAGGGATTGCACGCGCTCTCCTTAATGATCCCGTGGTTGTTTTTCTCGATGAGCCTACCCTGGGTTTGGATCCACGCGGTCAACAGGAGCTGCTTTCACTAATTCAGCGCATAGCAAGGGAAAGAAACGTCGGGGTGATTCTATGCAGCCACGCATTATCGGAGATCGAAGGCATTTGTGATGATGTTGTCATCCTGAACGCGGGTCAGATCGTGGCGCGAGGCCCTGTGGCTGAAGTCATTGGCAGAACACAGCAAAACATTGTCCTGGATAACGCCGTGCGCATCCGGGTTCCGGCTAACTTGGTTGCCAAAACAAAACAAGTCTTGAAATCTTCCATGCCACCTGTCGTGGACATAAGCCCCGTACGCGAGATGGAAGGATGGCTGCGAGTAGATCTAGTCGACTCCGCGAATGGGAATACAGACAAATTGCACCTGATCAACAATAGTATTCTAAGCGCCCTCATCCGCGCCAAAATTCCAATTCTAAATTTTGAAACCGAAGGCAGCAGGTTACAGGATATATTCCTACACCTCACTGAGGAGGCAATCAAGTGAGCACTGTACAAACCACCAAAGACATTCGAGTTGCATCATCGGGCCGGGCGTTGCCGGCGTGGTGGCTCGTGTTCGTAAGAGAACTCACTGACCTGTGGGTTGGAGGCAAGGCACTCGTACTCGTCTTCATTTACACTCTCTTCCTGGGAGTCGTAACTTATGTAATCGCGAGTAACAGCGAGTTGAGCCTGATCCCCCCAAAGGAAATGGTCTATGAGACGATCAAGAACGTCATGGCTGTCAGCCTTTTTATCGGCCTGATCATCGGTGCAGACAGCCTAAGCGGCGAGCGGGAACGCAATACCCTCGAATCGCTCCTGTTAACACCCTCGAGTCGCAGGCAAATCGTGGCCGGCAAGTTCTTAGCTGCAGTCACATTCTGGCCCGCGGCCTTTATCATTGCCATCCCAAACTTTAAGTTACTCTCACAGGGTGACGAGATCTTCGGCCAGGGGTTATTCTGGGGTGGGATATTAGGAACCGTGATGGTTTTTGCCTATGTGGGCCTGGGCATGCTCGTAAGTTTTTGGTCCAACTCCAATAAGACCAGTTACTTTGTGAGTCTGGGCATTTACATCCTTTTCCTCGTCCCTGCGCAATTGCCCGGTACGGCCCAGACAGGTGTGATGGGACAATTCCTGCAATGGATAAACCCGATTGCGGCTGTCAATCATTTCCTTTCGAAGATCCTGGTGAATAATATTAAATTTTCCGAATTTTGGGTTTGGCTTGAGGCGCCTGTTGGATTCACAATCATCATTCTTGGAGTCCTCTTCCTATATGCGGCTCCAGGTCTTCGCCTTGAGGAAGGACGTGCGAGCAAAATCTGGTCACGCGTCAGCCGCGCCATTGGTTTGACAGTGATTGCCGGCTTGATGGTCCTTTCAGTCGCCTCCCCTGCTGCCGCTCTCCAAACAGAGACTGACCCTGAGCCCCTGCAGATATCCATTTCCATGGAATCCAAGACTGTAAAGGCAAGCGACTCGATTTTGTTCGATACAGTCGTGACAAACAATTTGACCGAGACAAGCCCCAGTATATTTGTCGCGATGAACATCATCAACCTTGAGAAGGCCGGGGAACCGATTGACCCGGAAGACTGGTCGCCACAGCGCACTCAATCCATTGCCCCCCTGGCACCGGGTGAGTCTGCTACGCTATCCTGGAGGATCAATGCAATTTTGGAGGGCGATGTAATGATCTACATGGTCGCCATTCCCCAGCCCAAAGGTGAAAGTCTTACCAGCCATCCGATTGCCAGCCCGGGCATCCACCTGACGGTGACTCCGTTCACAAAACTGAGTCCAATGGGTGTGCTCCCTGTTGCGATGGGTAGCCCACTTGTCCTGCTTCTGATCATCTATTTTGTCAATCGTCGCAGGATTCAAAACATCGATATGGGAGGTTCTTCATGAACCCCCTCGAAAATATTATCTATATGCTAAATGGAGGCATCAAATGAAACACATTAATCGTTGGATCATCATCGCAGTAATCATTGTCGGTCTGCAACTTTCGGCCTGTGCGCCGAAGGCACCGGCAGCAGAGAAAATCGTGCCGTTCACGCTCGAACCCATTGGGGAAACGGGATTCAATCGCGTCATCCTGACCGAGGCGGCGGCTGAAAGACTGGGAGTCCAGACTTCGCCGGTAGTTGAACATGGCAATCAGCTGGCTGTCCCGTACGCAGCGGTGATCTATGACCTGCATGGCGAGACGTGGCTCTACACCAGCCCGGCACCCTTTACGTTTGTCCGTGAGACCATCACTGTTGACTTTATCGATGGCGACATGGCTATTCTATCGGTTGGTCCAGCTTCTGGCACCGAGGTTGCAATGGTGGGCGTGCCGGAGTTGTACGGCGCCGATACAGGAATTGGAAAATGAACGGGATGCGTTGGATTGTTGCAACGAGCCTAAGGTATAGATACCTTGTGCTCTTTGTGGCCATCATGCTGGTGTTCTTCGGCATTGGCCAAATTCGTACAATGGCGGTGGATGTATTCCCCGAGTTCGCGCCGCCGAAAGTGGAGATTCAAACTCCATCCATCGGGCTTTCCTCCGCTGAGGTGGAAGCGTTGGTGACGATCCCATTGGAGGAAGCGCTGCGCGGCATCCCTGGGCTGGACATCATGCGCTCCAAGTCGGTTGAACAGTTATCGTCGATCGTTCTGATCTTCGACACAGGCACCGATGTGATGCATGCGAGGCAATTGGTGCAGGAGCGTCTGTCCCTGGCCGCAGCGTCGCTGCCCACCTGGGCTGCGCCGCCAGTCATCATGCCGCCCCTTTCATCCACTGCCCGCACCATGAAGATCGGCATCTCCTCGAAAGAGTTGTCTGTCATAGAGCTGTCGATGACCACCTATTGGAAGATCAGGGACCGCCTGCTGCTTGTCCCTGGTGTAGCCAATGTGGCAATATGGGGTGAGCAGATCGATATGGTACAGGTGCAAGTTGACCCGAAAAAACTTGCCGCTAACGGTGTAACGTTGGAGGAGATTCTGCAGGTCACCTCGGATAGTGTGGATTCAGGGCTGGTGCAATATTCGGCAGGGAAATCGATCGGCACTGGCGGATTCCTCGAGACGCCGAACCAGAGATTCGCGATCGAGGTGGTCTCGCCCATCTTAACGTCCGCTGACCTGGCCAACATACCTATTAACGGTAAAACGAAAAGCGATGGCACGCCATTGCGCCTGGCCGACGTTGCCATATTGGTGAATGGCACCTGGCCGATGATCGGAGACGCGGTCATTGATGACGGACCCGGTCTTTTGCTGATCGTTGAAAAATTCCCGTGGGGCAATACCCTGGCAGTCACCCAGGGCGTGGAAGCGGCCATCGATGAGATGCGACCCGGTTTTCCCGGTGTGGATATCGACACCACCATCTTCAGGCCCGCCACGTTCGTGGAGGTCGCGCTCGAAAATCTCAGCGAGTCCCTGCTGATCGGCGCTGGTCTGGTGATCTTAATTCTCCTGCTCTTCCTTTGGGATTGGCGTATTGCCTTGATCAGCGCCACCATCATCCCGTTGACGGTAGTGATAACTTTGATCGTGCTCTCTCTGGTGGGAGCCACAATCAACGTCATGGTTTTGGCAGGACTCGTGATTGCCATTGGCGCTGTTGTGGATGACGCCATCGTCGATGTTGAAAACATCGTGCGACGCCTGCGGCAGTATCGCCGTGAGGGCAGCAACTTGTCCACTGCAACCATTGTTTTGGAAGCCTCAGTCGAGGTGCGCGAAGCCATCGTTACGGCATCCTTGATCGAAATGACAGCTTTGTTGCCGGTGTTCTTCCTGCAAGGCTTGTCCGGCGCATTCTTCAGACCGCTCGCCCAGGCTTACGTGGTGGCAACACTCGTCTCGCCAATCGTCGCGCTAACGGTCACACCTGCCTTGATTCTGATACTCTTGTCAAACGCTCCGATCCTGGAACGCTTGTCGCCTATTGTTTCTCCCCTCCACCGCGGCTACAACCGGCTCCTTTCCTGGACCTTGAATAAAACGGGTCTGGCATACGGCGCGACGGGTGTACTTATGGCGGCCGGTTTCATAATTTGGCCGCTGCTCGGGCAGGAGCTTTTGCCTTCGTTCAAGGAAAGGGATTTCCTGATGCACTGGCTGGCCAAGCCCGGTACTACTCATTCTGAAATGGTGCGCACCTCTACTCAGGCCTGTATATCGTTACGAGCCATCCCAGGCGTACGTAACTGCGGCACTCATATTGGTCAGGCCCTCTTCATGGATGAGGTCTACGGCATTTATTTTGCCGAGCATTGGGTCAGTGTTGACCCGTCTGTTGACTATGATGCAACATTAAACAAGATTCAACAGACGGTTGACGGCTATCCCGGGGTTTATCGGGATGTACAGACCTACCTCAAGGAACGGATCAGGGAAGTCCTCACGGGTTCAAGCCATCCAATTGTCATACGTATCTTCGGCCAGGATCTGGATGTCCTGCGTTCCAAAGCTGCAGAGATAGAAGAGAAGCTGTCCGGAGTTGAAGGTCTCACCGATCTGCACGTGGAATTCCTGCTCGATATTCCGCAAATTCAAATTGAGGTGGATCTGGCGGCAGCCCAGCAGTATGGCCTCAAACCCGGCGATGTCAGGCGTGCGGCGGCCTATCTGATAGCAGGCGAAGAAGCCGGCGATCTTCATTCGGGCAACCGCACTTATGATGTAAATGTCCTGGGCGTACCTGAAACGCGCAGGAGTCTGACCGATATCGAGAATCTGCTGATCGACACTGCGGATGGTGGCCAGGTGCGCCTGGCGGATGTGGCCGACATACGAATTGTGCCGACTCCGAATGCCATCAATCGCGAAAACTTCGCACGTCGCTTAAGCCTCGACGCCGAAGTGGAAGGACGTGATCTCGGCTCTGTGGTCAAAGATGTTGAAGAAATATTGGAGACCATCGAGTACCCGATCGGGTATCATGCAGTACTACTGGGCGAATACGCAGAGCGACAGGCTGCCTCTCAACGAATCCTCATCGCCGGGGTCTTCGCGGGTATTGTGATCTTCTTCCTCCTGCTCGTATCCCTGGGCAATTTGCGCCTGGCCGCCATGTCCTTCCTGAGCCTGCCCCTGGCTCTGGTAGGCGGTGTTATCGCAGCCTACTTAACCGGCGGGATCCTCTCTCTTGGTTCGCTGGTTGGCTTCCTCACAATCCTGGGCGTGGCCGCACGCAACGGTATCATGCTCATCAGCCATTACCAGCATCTTGAAGAAGTTGAAGGCCAAACCTTTGGCTTTGAGCTGGTCATGCGCGGCGCACGCGAAAGAATTGCGCCAATCATGATGACGGCGCTCACTGCAGGGTTGGCACTCGTTCCCCTCGTGCTTGCAGGTAATCTACCTGGTCACGAGATCGAGCACCCGATGGCGATCGTCATCCTGGGCGGCTTGATCACTTCAACCCTGGTCAACCTGTTCATTGTACCGGCTCTGTACCTTGTGTTTGGTGGAAGGAACTTGCCATCCAACCCCGGCAGCGCTGGGAGCGCCATCCCGGTGTCCTGAACAAGATTTCCTCGTCACAGTAAGAATCACACCTTACGTTAACCGTCCCGCAGGCTTCTTGATATGGACAAATTTCAAGGATAAACCTGCGGGACGTATATAATCGTAACCACAAAAAATGCAGTCATAACACATAGGATCAAGCAAAGGAGTCTAATATGAAACGTCTACGCATCGTTTCTACAATAGTTGGATTACTTATGATAATTTTGGTATCTGGGTGTGGTGCCAAAGCCACTCCGCAAGCAACTGCCGATGACCAAGCCTTGGAGCCAGAGTTCAAAGACTTTGCCCCCGACAATTTTGACAATCCAACGAATATCAATAACGAATGGATGCCTATGCAGCCAGGCACGCGCTGGACGCATGAGGGGAGCGCAGTTGATGATGAAGGCAACAGCTTCACCCGTCGCATAGAGTTCACCGTAACAGATCTGACCAAAGAAATTGCGGGGATGCGCACGGTTGCGGCCTGGATCGTCGACTTTAATGATGGCGAGATAGTGGAGAAGGAGCTTGCCTTTTACGCACAGGACAGCGATGGCAACGTCTGGTACTTCGGTGAATACCCGGAGGAATATGAGAACGGGGAGTTTGTAAAGGCTTCACCCTGGATCCACGGCATTGAAGATGCGAGGGCAGGGATCAAGATGATGGCGGAGCCGCAGTTGGGAATACCCAGTTACTTTCAAGGCTGGGGACCCGCGGTTGAGTGGTCGGATTACGGACAGGTGGACCAGATAGGACAGGAGACCTGTGTCCCTGTGGATTGCTACAAAGATGTCCTAGTAATCGCCGAGTCCAGCCTGGGAGAGGTGGATGCCTACCAACTCAAGTACTACGCGCGCGACGTGGGCGAGATTCGAGTCGGCTGGAGAGGCGCAGATGCAACACAAGAAGAGCTGGAGTTGATAGAGCTTGTACAGCTCAGCCCGGAGCAACTAACGGAAGTGCGCTCGATGGCGCTGGAATTGGAAAGCCACGCTTACGAAATTAGCAAGGATGTCTACTCTCAAACCTCGCCAATGGAGTAGTCCACAAGTACTTGCAGTTCTCGGGATGTTTACCCAACTTACGCGATGTAGCTTTGCAACCTGCGATTGACGTAGGCACCGCTTCTTTCAAATCGTGCAGGAAACAATTTCAGACAAATCTCCCTGGGCGTACCAAATAGTTGCTGGTCCGATCTGGGCTAGTGCTGGAAATATTTGAGCTTCACCAATGATGGCACTAAATGCCAGCTTCGGTGAAGCTGATTTTTATCTCTAGAGAATTTCAAACGCAGATAGCTGCCTTTTCTCTCCTGCCATGCATGAAAATTACTACTTCTCAAATATGTAGCCAACGCCATGGAGCGTCAGGATATAACGCGGTCTTTTGGTATCTTCCCCAAGTTTTCTTCGGAGATGCGAAATATATACGTGAACATAGTCCATGCTTCCACGATATTCATTCCCCCAAACATTGGTGAGAATTTGTTCAAAAGTTAAAACTTTGCCTGCATTGCGTGCAAGATAGGTTAACAAGCGAAACTCAACAGGAGTCAACTTGATCCTTTTATTGTGTATAAGAACGTCACGCCGTGCAACATCGATACTTAAATGGCCGTTGTTATAGTTAAATTGATCAGTCTGTGATTTCAAATGTTCACTGCGACGTAAAACCGTCTTAGCCCGGGCAAGCAGGATATCTGCATTGAAGGGTTTTGACAGGAAATCATCTGCGCCAGCTTGCAACCCCCGAAGCATTTCCTGTTCGTGATTTAAGGCTGTTAGCATAATAAGAGGGGTATCTGAGACCTGCCGGATCCTTTCGCAAACCTCAAACCCATTCATACCAGGCATCATCACGTCCAAAATAATCAGATCCGGGTGATGAGTAAATAGTTTACTAACCCCTTCCATGCCATCACGAGCCGTGATAACTTGAGCTCCTTCTTTTTTAAAGATAACAGTAGCTAACTGCAGGAGATCAACGTCATCATCTATGAGAAGTACTTTAAAGTCAATCATATTTCCAGATTTATGGGCGATGCTTGTCTCAGTAAACATAGTATTATAAATCCGCAATACCCGAAAATCAACAAGTGTTTCTTTCCAGGTAATTGTATCTACCTCACCTTCGATGAGGTATTCCAGGCAATGGAAATAAACTGGTTGAAAGCCTTTTACTTTTCCGGCAAGGTCAGAGCAAAACCTGGAAATGATTGTGAAATCAGAAAAGATTAATTACTGTTGTCTGGTAATCTCAAACAATTCGTTCTGCCATTCCATGCCCCTGCGGAAGAGCAGGTTTTCGATTAGATAATTATCAGGCTACTCGCTCTGAGATCTTAAAATAATCGACAGTCTTCTCGAGGCCCTGCTCAAGCGTGATGGTTGGCTCCCAGCCCAAATCCTTCTTTATTTTGGAAGCATCCAGGTAAATATGGCGCGTTTCACCCACCTTGGCCGCTCCATATTCAACTGGCAAAGTATAACCCGTGATGTTTACTAACACCGAACAGATTTCATTGATCGAAGTAGGCCGCCCCCAGCCAAGATTATATATGCCAGGTTGATGATCCACAGTTAGCGCCAGGTGGTTGGCTTTAGCACAATCACCGACATAGACAAAATCCCGTGTCTGATTGCCGTCACCATTGATCATCACTGCTTCACCAGCCAGCATTTTCCCCGCGAAGATCGCCACAACACCCGCTTCCCCATGAGGGTCTTGGCGAGGTCCAAACACATTGGGATAGCGCAGGACCGTATACTTCAGACCATAATTCACATGATACATATACAAATAATGCTCAACCGTATGCTTGCTGGCACCATATTGACAGATCGGGTTAATAGGATGAGATTCATCACATGGAAGGCTTTCCGGCTCACCATACACCGCTCCACCCGTGGAAATATATATGAACCGTTTCACATCAAAATCTTTTGCTGTTTCTATCACATTGATAGAACCAAGAATGTTAATGTCAGCATCAAATAGTGGTTGAGCAACTGAACGACGCACATCCATCTGAGCCGCGTGGTGGCTCACATAATCAGGTTTTTCAGCTTCAAAAACTTCCCGCAACTGAGGACTGCGAATATCCAATTGATAAAACTTTGCTGCCGGATTCAGATTCGAAGCACGCCCCGTGGATAGATCATCCACAATGACCACCTCATATCCTTGAGCAACAAACAGATCAACCACATGTGAACCAATAAACCCGGCTCCACCTGTCACTAGAATCTTTGCCATAATAATTTCCTTTCACTATGCTCCACAATAATTTTTGCTGCTGATAGCCACGGCTGAAAAAGGATGAATTGATCTATTCATCCTTGTTTCGATCAACTAGAACAATATCATGATCTACTGGCTCACTGATCTGATCCATATCCATCCGTACATCAGTTTCCTTGCTGATCGGAACATTAATTTGGTTGCCAGCCGCTTCCTCATTTTTGGATCCATTACTCTTGTTTTTTCGGGCTCGACGTTTACGGCTCTTCTTGTCTCGACTTTCGGCATTTTCTTGAAAACCAGATAATTTTTCCTGGGCTTCAGCTTCACTCTCCAGGCTGCCCTGTTCAGCAACTTCATCCTGATACTCGTGAATGGCCACGTTACCTAGTCCAGTATTGGTTTCTCGGTGAGATGGTTCAGTCGCTTTCATGCTCTCATTAACTTCAACATCATTTTCGAGACTTTGCAGTTCAGCAACTTCATCTTTATATGCTTGCTCGAGAGAATCATTCACACGTACAGCTGAAGTCTCATACGTGGTGACATCCAAACTGTCCAGTTGTGCTATTTCATCTTTATATTCAGGCTCGACCGCTTCATCCATAGTGGAACCCAGTCTGTTCGTTTCAGCGACTTCATCTTTCGGTTCAATCTCAAACTCACTATCCATACTTACAGATGGAACGTCATCAATTGTGGCTTCTTCGCGAACTAAGCCGGGTAATTCATGTTTTTCGTTCAGGGGTACCGCCGAATCACGCAAGTCCTGGAATGGACTCACATTGGCTTTCGTCTTCTTTGTCAAAGCCATAGGCGAGGACAATTGAGGCCGTTCCTGCATATAAGCTTTGTTCACAGAAAAGGTATCGCTTTTAGGAGACTGATTGAAAACGCTTCCCAGTAAATTCGCGTTCACGTTTTGCAGGTCAAAAAGAGCCTGAGTGATGGCAGCACGCGTTGATTTTCCGGCTTGGATGACCATAATGACACCGTCCAACCGACCCGATAAGGCGATCGCATCCGCATAGACTAATACAGGTGGGCTGTCAACAATGATAACTGATGCAACACTTTTAAGTTCATCCAGTATGTCTTTCATACGTTCAGAACCCAGTCGCTCCGACGGATCAAGAAGAGGCGTACCACAGGTAAGGATTTTCAAATTGTTAACGGCTGTATCTTGTATGCAATCCTGGATCTTGAATTCCGTGGAACTGAGCATATCACCCAGACCAACTTCATTGTTTACCTGAAAGGCCTCGTGAAGAGCAGGATGCCTCAAATCCGCATCCACAATAACAGTCTTATAATTGGCTTGAGCGAACACAACAGCAAGGTTGGCAGCGGTCATACTCTTGCCTTCCTCAGGCATCGAGCTGGTCACCATGATAGACTTGGTTCCCTGGTCAGTTGGCTTAAATCTGAGCCTGCTGCGTATGATGCGATAAGACTCTGTTACAGGAGAATGTGGATGCTTAAGGGCAACGAGCTTATCAGACAGCTTCCGACCTTTGATCTTCCGAATGCTGCCAAGGATGTTCACTTCCTCAGATTGGGAAAAATCATTTAATGATTTATAGGTGTCATCCAGGAAATCCAATAGGAATATCAAACCTAGGCCGATTATCATACCCAAGACACCGCCCAGTAGGGTATTTAATTGAACGCGAGGCCGAATTTGATTGTTGTTGGAATGAGCCGATTCGATAACAGATAATTGAGTTGGGTTCCGTTTGGGTTCGGTTACAAGCAGCATATCTGTATAATTTCTTTCCCATTCAACAATTAGCCCATTCAAAGTTGCTTTCTCTCTCTGAAGATCTGCTAATTCGATCTCTGAAATGGATTTGCTCATGGCAGTCTCAATTTCCTGGAGCCGATTTTGCCCGGTCACGATCCGTTCCTGCAAGCTGGTTAGCTGCTCCCGGTTAAATTCGTTATCGCTGCCTTCAGAATTCGTGGGACTCAACAAGATCAGCTGATTAACGATCTCATCCGCGATCATGCGGGCCATCTCAGGCGAGTTGCCCTCCACGACTATCTCAATTAATTGAGTACTCTCGATCTGAGTAACCTGTATTTGTTTATTTAGCGCCTGCCAGGATCCGTTTAAATTAAGCGCAGTGACCACACCCTGTAAAACAGGCTGTCGGTGCGCGACTTCAACATAGGTTTGGACTAACGCTTCGCTGACCTGGATATCCACACGATCTACATTGGTGGACTTAATGCTATCGCCCACCAGGATTGTCGTCGTCGCCTGGTAGATCGGGGTCTGCTGACGGCTGATTACATAACCGGCCAGAGCGCCCAAGACAGTTATGATAGCCAGCCACCACCACCGTCTCAGGATAATGGCTGATACACGACGTAATTCGATAAAATCACTCATTTAGCACCACTTTCGCATCTTGGGCAACAAGATTGAATCATCAATCTGTTCTCAACGACTTAACTAAGATTTAAGCTCTCCTGAATGGCAGAGACCACAACAACCACATCATCATTGCTCATTGCTGGATATAGTGGCAGGGTAATTTCGCGTTTGGCAACATCTTCCGTCACTGGCAAATCCCAAACCATCGTATCCTTATAAGCAGTAAATGTGTGTATCGGTGGATAATGAATGCTAGTCTGGATACCGTTCTCTTTCATACTGTCTATGAACTCTTTACGCTTCGTTTCCTTGGGGAGCAAAATAGGCATGATATGGGCGGATGTTTTACCAACGTGACTCTGAAAGGGAACTGCTACCTTTGGAGCCAGCTCCTGCAAAGCGTCACGATAGACCTGTGTCAACGATCTACGCCGCTCATTGTTTCGTTCTACCTTGGATAGTTGAACAAGACCGATTGCAGCCCTAATCTCGTCTATCCGATAATTATAGCCCAAGTCAACGACGTCGTAGCTATACGCATGTCCCTTATGACGATCCCAGGTTAAGGAGGTCATTCCATGTGAGCGCAAACGATTAAGCTTTTGAGCCAGATCATCATTATCAGTGGTCATCATGCCACCTTCGCCAGTCGTCATGTTCTTGTTGGAGAAAAAACTGAAGCATCCAACGTCTCCCCACGTGCCAAGTGGACGACCATTTAGTTCTGAGCCGACGGCGTGCGCCGCATCTTCAATGACGAACAAATTGTGCTGCCGGGCAATCGAAAGGATTGCTTCCATATCGCATGGATATCCGGCATAGTGCACCACAATAATTGCACGGGTGCGGGAGTTGAGCAGGGATTCAATGGCCTTCGGAGAAATATTTAGGTCATCAGGGCTGACAACGTCTGCAAAGACCGGTGTTGCACCCACGTATCGAACAGCATTTGCCGTAGCGACAAAGGTTAGTGATGGCACGATCACTTCATCACCCGGGCCCAACCCCAGTGCCAAACAGGCAAGATGCAAGGCAGCTGTAGCGTTTGTGACGGCAATGGCATGCTTTGCCTGAACATGAACCGCAAAGGCTGCTTCAAATTCCTGGGTGACTTTTCCCATGGTTAGCCAGCGGCTCTTCAACACACTCTGCACCACCAAAGATTCGGCTTCATCAAAATCAATATCGGAAAGCGGAATACGCCAATTCATGTCTTATACCTCATTCGGCAGAAATTGAGAACGCATCTGATCAAAGTCCTGTGCTGCGCTCTCATAATCATCAGGGCGTCCAAGATCTTGCCAATAACCATCAAAGCGATATCCAACGACCTTTTCTCCTACTCCAATGAGCTTTTTCACAAGGTCGGGAAAATCATAGTACTCCCCTTTGGGAATATAGGTCAATACTTTAGGCTCGAATACATAAATTCCCATGCTCACAGAATAATCGTAAGTCGGTTTTTCAATGTATCCGCTGACGCGATTATCTCCATCCCATTGGATGACACCAAGGTCAACGTTCACTCTGCGATGATGTGTCGCAATAGTTGCGATGGCATTTTGTGCCTTATGAAATTGGATTAATTCACGAAGTGGGAGCGTTGAAAGCACATCGCCATTCATAACGAGAAAAGTTTCGTTCAAATTTGTCACAAATGCAATAGGTCCCGCGGTTCCAAGCGGCGAATCCTCATAATTATAGGAAATATCAAGCCCCAACCGCGCTCCGTCCTGGAAGAACGCGCGCAACAACTCCGAGAGATGGCCCACGGTCAAAACAATATCACTGATACCTGCCTGCTTTATCTGACGTAAAATGACCTCCAGGATAGGCATATCGCCAATCGGCATGAGAGGTTTGGGGAGAACTTTGGTATAGGGAGCAAGGCGAGTACCTTTGCCACCAGCTAGAATAACTGCTTTCATATTATTTCTGAATTCCTACATTTCCGTTGAACTAATTCGCCAGGGATCAAGCTTATCACCAGCCTGGAATATCTATGGATGGTAACAGGCAGTCCTTAGGGAATATTTCTATATTCCGCATTTGTAAAGTCCCGGATTATGCCGCTTTGTACCAGTTGCACAACTTCTGCAATTCCATTTTCGACAGTATGCTCGGTCTTAAATCCGATCATTTGCTTGATTTTTTCGAACGATACGCGATAATCTCTAGGATCTTCATCCTTGCGCACATATTCAATGGCTGCATCAGAAGCATGGGATTTCATCATTTCTGCCAATTGCTGCTTCTGAAAATTCTGGTTTGTTGAGCCAACATTGAACACTTCATTCCGAACCTTTTCAGTTGGAGATTCAAGAATGCAGAGAATTGCCCGCGATATATCACGGATATGAACATATGGGCGCCAAAATTGCTCCCCGAAGATGACCAGTTTACGCTTTGTTAATATCTCCATGGTGAATTCGTTGACGGTCAGATCGAACCGCATTCTGGGTGAAACTCCATAGGCCGTCGCAAACCGTAGGACGGTGGGGCTCAAGTCTCCAGAGTGGCTCGGATCTAATAAATAGTTTTCAACGGCCACTTTGGTTTCTGCATATAAAGAGACAGGATTCAATTCGGAAGTTTCATCCACATATTCATTGCCATCTTTCATTTTTCCGTAATTACTGCAAGTGGACGCAAAAACAAATCTTTTCACGCCCATTTCTTTTGCAAGATTAAAGAGATCGATGGTTGCATCCAGGTTAATGGAACGAGCAAGCTCGGGCTGCCGGGCACAAGCTGGATCACCAACAATGGCTGCCAGATGTATAACGGCTTCCATATCTTTCAAGGCTGTACGAGCATTTTGCTCGTTGCGAACATCTCCTTCATAGAACTCGAAATTTAGATCTGGCCATACCCCAAGCAGCGACTTACCGCCATGAGACAGATTATCCAGAACACGCACATAGTGGCCAGAAGCAAGCAAAATGGGCACCAACGTTGAACCAATATATCCAGCACCACCTGTTACAAGTATTTTCATCACAACCTCTTTTTTATGTAATCTCAATTTTCATTTTCAACAATATAGTCGGCAAAAGCAACGATCTACGCCAATTTCTTACGCATCAACTCTCAATATTTCACTTTCCCTGGTCATACCTTTCGACATGGCACAACCGTAGCATCTTGCAATTTCAACCGTATTTGGTATATCGAATGCGCCGCACGTCATCTGGCACATGCAAACACCAATTTTGGGCATCAGTAGGAGCTTATTGCCACTTACATCCAGAGGCTCCAACATTGCACTAATGATCCGTTGCGTAATTATTTCCATTTCCTGCTCACCAGGCACATTCTCTAAAAGCAATGCGAACTTATCAAATCCGAAACGCGCCAGGGTATCACTCTCTCTTTTACAACTGGAAAGACGGCCGACCACGTCATTTAGAGCTTTGCCGCTGATCTTCTCACCAAACGTCTCAGTTATCTTAACTATCTCAGCAAATTCTACAAAAACCAGAGCAGGCTGTGTTTTATAGCGCTTCGCATGAGCAATGGAATGTTTCAGGCGATCTTGCAATAAGGAACGATTTGGAAGCCCGGTAAGAATATCGTGCATAGCTTTAAATTCCAGCCGACCATCAAACAATGATTGAGCGTCAATTTTTCCCAGAGGCCTGGTAACTTGCCGGTTCACCATTGACATTAGGTCATCAAGAAAAATTAACTTTGTTTGAGATAGCTGGCAGAATTCAAGAATATGTTCATTCTCAGGACTCTGAGATGGGATGGTGGATAGGACCAATCCAATGTCATGACGCTTTATCAAATCAGGGATATCACTGATCCCACCCAGCATCCAGGATCCGCTGACACGCATCCCATGCTGTGAAGGGTTGTTATTGTCAACGACTCCTACAACTGAAAAGGCAGTGCGGAATGTTCGTTGTTTGAGCAGATAATGAGCGATCCTATTGCCATCGCCCAACCCAACAATTAACACCCGTTCGCCAACTCTAGATGCTTCCTGCCGCCAATTCAACCAACGCGTGGCAAGAGTAGAAAGTAAACGTAAACGATAACGTGCTGAAATAAAACCAAAACCTGCCACAATACCAATAAAAATGATCATGTTTGTGGGAAGTGGCGAGAATGGCAACCATTCATAAAAGTACCGCATGTAATTTAGTACCCAGATCAAGGTTGTTGCAATACCACTCGAAACGAGCAGGCCAAGAGCATCATCAATGGTTGCCTGAGACCAAAAAACCCTGTTGAGACCGATGAGAGAATTAAGTCCGGTAAACAGAATGGCAAGAATGAATGGAACAGCCATGGCCTCCGTTGTCAAGGCCAGTGGTTCGTTGATTTTCCAGGTGAAACTCGCCACATATGCGACAAAACTTGCGATTAATACATCTATTAGGAACCAATTAATGTAACGATGAATGAGGCGGGAAATAGGTCCGGCAAACAAATGTCCTTCAGGGATTTTTGTATTGGAAACACGAGGGATGATAATTGCTATCGTCCAGAATATGGCATCCAGGTCCGAGAAGAACGAACAATGTCGAACATATAGCCGATCTAGCCGTAATTTATTGGGCAGGATGCCTTTGAGATAATCACCCATGACATTGACATTGGAAAGTAACTTTTCCTCATCATGGTAGAGAATACTAGCCGGGCTGGTAACCCCCGGGCTCACCGAAAGAATTTCGTCAAAAGCCTCTTGCGGCCAGGATCTGGAAATCTCCACGTCCTCGGGACGCGGCCCTACCAGGCTCATCTCTCCAATTAAGACATTCCAAAGTTGAGGCAATTCATTGATCTTTGTATCCCTTAGCCATTGTCCCAGCGGAGTAATGCGCGCATCACCATTTGCAGTTACAGGTGGGCCCTGATAACTCTCAATGCGTTCGTACATAGTACGAAACTTTAGCATCTTAAATGGCTTGCCGCCCTTTCCCATGCGTGAACCCCAGAAAAAGATTGGTCCAGGTGAATCACGTTGGATTAATATGGCCACATAAACAAAGACTGGCGCCAGGATAATAAGTCCAATTAACGACATGATAATATCAAAAGCCCGCTTTGCCAGTTTCCGTCCCTTTGTGTAGACCAAATTGAAATCAAGGGATTGTAAACTTCGCCGGAATTCTGATTCTTTCGAATAAGCTTGTGAACTCATATTTCCTCGATAACAACAGAAGGTGATCTACCAAATAAATGATATTGTGCTAGTAAAAAGCCTTAATTACAGGTTTTAGATATGACAATGAAATAAATGAAAGTGATGCTGATGGAAAACCAATAGTTCATCATCTTCCAGAATAAACCTGCTCCAAATTGTTGGAATAGGCAAAAACTTTACAAAATAGTCTCGCCATTTCACTTACAGGGAGCAACATTACAAACCTATCAGTTCTGTTTTTGCGGATTTGTTAGTACATGACATCAAAGAAGTTAAAAGGTTACAGGTCTGAATTCGTGTATCTATTGAGGTTAGTCCCCCAGGATTATCGGATGAGAAAGGCAAGATTCTGTGCATAAGGCGTCTATCTAACAAACTTAGCGGACAAATGTTCAGAGGCTTCTTCGCTTATGGATACAGATCCACTTAAAGGACTAATTTCAAGGTGGGTGCACATTGTGCACCCACCTTGAAATCGTATTCCTTGGATTCATAATCCGGTTGCGGAGCTTAGCCATGCTTGAGAAGCGACCGGTCGGTACTGTGCCCGTACCTGAAAGCTTTTTCATCAAAACAGACCGCTTGGGATCGTCCCAGAATGGCTTCCCAGCGCTTGATGAATTCTGGAGTGCTTTCTGGAATGCAGCCGCTCTGTACTTGCCTAGGCTTGAGTTTGTTTTTCTTAAGCAGCCGCACACTTTCTGCCGAGATACGAGTCACCATCACCACTTTCGGCATGGCCACGTCCAATCGGCTTTCTGGCTCTTCTTCCCGTTCTGTCCCTCTGTCCACGTGCAAGCCCGCTTTTGCAAATCCCCATCCAACATCCCCTATCCGTGGCTCTCTCCCAGAATACAGTTCACTGCGCTCCACGTCCGTCTGACCTGCCTCAACTTTCAGCAAGTTCTGCGCACCTTGAATGTCCCCTGCCTTCTTTCCCCTTCACTTTCCTAGCCAGCCCTCCATCCCTCCCAATCAACTCTGCTGCTAGTTCCTCGAGAGTTCCCTGTAAAGAGATGCAATATTCTGGACCATCTGATCGCCGGAAAAGCGCTCTGAATGTTTTTGTGCTGTAAAGCCCATTTCGCGGCAAATTGCATCATTATCAAGTAAATATAAAATGCGTTCAGCCATTTCCTGAGGTTGATGTGGGGTCACTAAATAACCTGTCTCTCCATCGATGATCACATCGCGAGCGCCATCTACATCGTTCGCAATAATTGGCTTCCCGGCGCTCATCGCCTCCTGAAACACAACTGGCAATCCTTCCCATAGAGAACTTAGCACAGTAAAAGTCAATATAGGCATGATTTTGTCAACATCATCCCTATAACCTAAAAGGAAGAAACTACCTCGAAGATTAAGCTCATCAATCAACCTTTCACATTCAGCACGTAAGGATCCGTCACCGGCAATTAAAAACTGGACCTTTGGATACTTTTTTATAACAATGGCAGCTGCTCGAATAAAATCCAAGGGGTTTTTCTGCTGGTCCAAACGAGCGATCATGCCAACAATTTTAGATTCAGGATCCAGACCCAAATCAAAAAAAACTTTTTGCCGATCAACTTGCTGTCGAAACTTCTTCAAATCAATCCCGTTATAGATCAGAGCAAACTTTTCTTCCTTACATATATGATACGCCAGACCCTTCTGAATGGTTGGAGCTGAAACAGCTATTAATCGATCAGTAAATCGCGCACTTATTCGCTCCAAGATTAAGTACAGTGTTCTTACGGCTGTCGACATATTTTCCTGTATCCCCCAACCGTGAACATGATGGACGATCACAGGAACCCGGGCTAGGAAAGCCGCAAACCGCCCGACCACTCCAGCTACAGAAGAATGGGTATGCACTACATCAAATTTTCCGCGTTTTATAACCGCAAGAAGTTCCAAAAGAGCTTTAAGGTTAAGCCAGGGATTTATATGATTGATCAAACTTGGTATTATGGTCATAGGGATGGAGCGTTCATGTGCCAGATATGTCAGGTCCACTTCAGGTTCAAAGACAGGACCGGCCGCCAACTGAACTTCATACAGCGGGTGGTTGTTCAAATAATCTGCAATATCCAACACAACATTTGTGTCACCGCCTATTGTCAAACGGGTGATCACAATTAACACTCTGATTTTTTTATTTTGCTTTGGTGATTTATCTGGGTCGCTCATAAAATACCTGGAAAAGATCTTTACTATAATGCTTTCCAAATAGCTTTCTTAACATCAAGAATTGTTTTATTAAGATCCTGGTTGGTATTGATCCTGTAAACATGTGCCTTTTCGAATTCCAAATTTGAACTCTGTGCATGCCGGAGGCGGACAAAATCCTCTGGCTCCTCTTTGCCACGGTTTTTGTTTCTAAGAATGGCCACTTCCACAGGAACTGTAAGAAGAACAACAAGGTCTGGAGGTGGTATTTCCTCATAGATTTTTTGCTCAAGGCGGCTTAGCCGAAATTGAATCGGGTAGTCATCCCTGGAAATAGGAAATTGTGATAATTGGGGACCATCGGGCGATCCGGGAGACAGGGATGGATATCGATCACACAATACTATACTTCCATTGGAGGCTCGGGCAAATGCCCGCACAAGTAGTGCCCGCCGATCGTAAGCGAGAAGCGCCGCACGAAACGCTGAAATAAGGGGATAAACCTTCTGTGATTTTTTCTCTTGCAGATGCGCGGCATTTTGAGTTTCCAGGCGACTTGCTCGATAAGTGGGAAGGACAGAGCGCAGGGCTGGTACTAATAAATTTGGAATGAAAGTCAAAAGGGTGGATTTCGGCTTACCAGCATGGATCTGATATACGGCATAATGTTCATCCAACCATTTTCTAATCTCAGCCAGCAAGGTGGATTTGCCGGTCGCTTCAGGACCCACAATTGCGATGACAGCACCTCCCGACTGTGGCAAGACTCCCCTTTGCGATCGGATGATGCGGCGGAATCCCATGGTCAAAAATTTCCCAATTCCGCTCAATCCAGCTGCAAAAAGCGAATGTCTCGCATAAATACGAAGCGATGAGCGTAATCGAAGGCCAAGTACGATGCGTCGAAAGAGGGGAGCCGAGGATTTTATCGCTTGAATACATTCAGAAAACAGGGCCGTATCCACAGGAGGAAGCCAATGATCCACTAAATTAATTGATTCATCAATCGGGTCGCCCTCCAATAACCAGAATATTTCCTGCTTCACCTGCTTCCAATCTCTTGCAAGCATCAGAAGTTCAACAAGGGAAGTATGCTTCAGCATCATTCGCACTATGAAGACAACCAGTTCTGCACTTTTAGCAGGCAGGCGGATCGATTCCACCCGGCGCGTATTTCCCAATAACATTGCATCAATAGGCAGGCGATAATTCTTAACCAGGCTTTCTCCCGTGATCACGCGGAAATAAGCATGAACATGAACCAGATCCCCACTTTCTTCGTCAAGTCCAAAATAATGTTCCACCGATGGAAAAGATGCAATACCACTGGCAATTGCAGGCCTAAAGTACAGTTGACCCATAAGTGTCCTAAAGGAATCAGCATCCGCTCGATCAATTAACAGATCAACATCTGTTTTGCCGGATAAGGCCTGGGTAAGCGCTAAATTACTTTTCCAATGACAATATCTCAGGTCAAGAGCATTAAGATTTTCAATAAGTTCGTGGATTTTAGTTAACATGTCAGTTTCAAATTATATCGTATGCATTTTACTAGCAGAATGCTCATGGTTTAGAATGGCCGTAGTAACATCAGATGCAAGCCTGTCATGTTCTTCCGTAGTGAGATCAGGATTATCCACCACCAGTAGACGACCCCGAATTCTTTCGTGCCCTATGAGCTGATCGAAAATTGCTGTGGCATCTTTCACATATTTCTCCGTCAAGGCCGGATCTTTCTTACCCATTTCTCTTGGTGGATCGGGTCGCTGCAATGCGCGTCTGACAAGGACATCTACAGGGGCCTTAATGTAGACAATTAGATCTGGCAACGGAAGCAAATTCGCGAAAGTGGCGATTTCAGCTGAAGTGACAAGAGAACCCATAAAGACAAACATGTGAGCAGCAAGGATCGGTCCCTCGTCCACCAAAATAATTTGATCCCGATCATAGCGTTGGGTTATCTCATACATGCCGATCTTACGCTCGAGGCTCCTAAGATTATTTATCCGATGAATTGAAAATTTTGTATTGCGTGAAAAAGTTTCAATCGTATGAACAAGAAATTTCCCATGCCGATTCAGTGAACCGATAAAAAATGGAAACCCGACAAGTTCCTGGATTAAGTTTTGAGCTGTTGGGTGGGTTAAGGTACTCAAGCCGAGAGGTGCGGCAATTAAATCGAATGGAGTTGTCACCGCCGTTGTTTGAGCCAGCTTGTGATGAATTTTTGATATCAGCGATGTTTTCCCTGTACCAGTACTGCCGATGAACTCAACAATCATTTAAGGAGTTCTTTCCTTGTGTGGCTTCTCATTTCTCCAGCTGCTCAAATCAATTTGTAAACATTTTTCCAGTTCATCGAATTCATCCTGATATAACTGGCTATAATGATTCTTCAATTCTGCATCAAGCGGCTGCAGTGAGGTTCCTTTTGCAAGGAACCCATGAATACCGAGGCGCATCACAAAATCCACCACAGGTTCCAGGTTCATCCTGCGAAGTTTGCGCGCCATCCTTGCGACAAAACCATAGAGGAATTGGTGTGTTGGCACAGTACTTGCGTTAACCTTACCGCCAGTAACAGATAAAGGAAATTTATCCACGGCAATTTCCAGAAAATTTGCTATAGCATTTTTAGTTTTGGATGTATCAGTAAAAACATCCTCAAACAACAAAGCCAGGAATCGGCTTCTTTCAAAATAATGCAAGTATTTCTTGAGATATCTACTATAGTATCCTTTTTCGAGTGCCCTACGCCGATCAGTTAGAAAATCCTCAAAAGAACCTCTATAGTTTCTTCTCTGGACATTAAAACCATATTGCGAATACGCCCGGTCAATTGGATGCCTCAACATAATTATCATTTTGATCTCAGGCAATGTAGTGAAAATTCGTTCGGGACACTCCTCACATTCATAATATTCTGGTGAGATCTCTCCAATGGCTTGGTATCTACCAGCATGCTCTGGTGGACAAAAAAAACCTTCATACCAGCCAAGGCCACGCTCATAATACTGATCGAAAAAGCGAATTTCTTTACGACGTGTTGGCATATATATGTCTGGATGGCTGGCTAGTAATGTATGTAGCCAGGTTGTGCCACCTCGCTGTACCCCAATGCCTAAAAAGGTAGGTAATGTCATCTGGTTTTCCTTCACATTATAGATAGATATATTATGTTAGAGGAAGAGCTATCGGGTTCTCTTGATAAGCGAACCTCATTCTCTCCCCTTCTCGTACGTATCATAAAGCCGGAAAACGCGCGATCGACTGGGTTCCGCAAACTCACCACCAACTTCACGTTCGGAATACATTCGTGGATTCGCCACGACGCAGTGGGACAACAAAAATATTGCTGTGAAACCTCCCCAATAACAATTTCATCGGATGCCTCCGAAAACAACACCTCATATACCTCAAAGATTCTTACCGGAAAGTTCTGAAGCAATGGGCGATCGCTTTCATTTGCACACTTCCGGTCACATGCATCTTCATATCCGCAATAGTTGGTGGCCTTTATCTCAAACATAAAAATCTGTGGATATTGATCGAGATAGTGGAAAAAAGAAGTCGTTGCTGCCTTTGTGCTACACGGCTCATCATAAAAATTGGGTATGGCCATCATAATTTTGCACCTCAGTCTCTCTTAGCGGCGAGTCGCTACCTTACGAAGTTCGCGCCCGTCATACCCGCGGAATACTACAAGTTTGTCTTGCTAATATAGCAGAGGAAGACACGGAGACTGCGATCGATCGGACATAGGCATTCCCCACTTATGGTTGAGCACGGGACTGAACTCGCTGGAACTCCTCCATGAATTTCTGCGCGATCATTTCGCTGTGGATGATCAGTACATTCTCATCATTATCCGTTTCAGCCCTATTTGTAAAATCATACGAACCCATTACGACAATTTTGCCGTCTATGATCATAAGTTTATGATACATTACTTCGGGCGCACTATGCAGACGGACATCGAGCCCGGCTTGCCGGAACAAGTTCGACGCCTCTATTTGATTCGGATTCGGGTTAACCTGATTCGGGTCTACTTGATCGAATTCCAGTACTCCACTTACTTTGATACCTTGAGCGGCTCTGTCGCGAATAATCTGTCCGAGATCTTCCGAGGCGAATGCATAGGCAAGGAAGTAAATACTCTCCTGAGCGGTGCCAAGCAACTGGCTCAATCGGGCAACAACAACGTCGTCAGGTGAGAAAAGCACCTCAACCTGAGTGCCTTGGATTGTCACAACTGGATATGGGGTCTCTGGAACTACAAGCTGACCAAACTGACCATTCACAAACATCTCATCAAACTCTTTGGTATAGTCCGCCGCTATCTCTTCTGAAAAAATCCGAATCAGGGCATTATTTTCTCGGAACACACCTGAACTGGAGTAGTTCAGTGAACCCGTCCAAACCTGACTCTGATCAATGACAATGAATCTATTATTGATCACTCCCTCTTGTTGATCATCAATAACAGGAATACCTGCATCTTTCAATGCGGGGAAATTCGAACGGCCACTCAAACTATCTGTTTCCGCTACGACGCGCACGGTTACACCCCGACGACTCGCTACAATCAACGCGTTGGCGATACTATCCAGTCTCAAATCCTTCAGAGCAACATCTACACTCTCTCTCGCTTCAAGAATAGAGGCTGACACGAGTGCATCCACACCACCAACCTCACCTCGGGAGAGTGGATTGACTGGATCAGTGAAATACAACTCAAGCCAGGATGCACGAAAGCCAAAACCACTTCTGAGTGCAATAGGCGAGAAAAAGTCCACCATAGGTGTCGCAATATCTGTTGTCGCGGTAACAGCTGGCATAGGAACAGTAACAGATGGTGAATTTGTTGACACGACGCCCCCATTCCCACAAGCCTGAAGGATGAAGATGAAACCAATGAGGGCAGAGAGACCTTTACGTGTTCTCAAATCACTCTCCTTTTACAAAAATACGGCATTGAGCTTTATGGACTCGTCTGGGTGCCATTTTACGGTTAAATGTGGGTTTGCGGCGTGATCAGACTTTCCAGTACCAGCCCATTAAAGACCGCGAGCACAGAAGTGATGAATAAACGATGCATCAACTTCGCCCTCGCATCTTTTTGTAAATACGACCATCGGCGGGTGGCCGCCAAAGAGTATTTTCGTTCTCGGCGGTGTGCCATGGACTCAGCAGCACTCCTGAAAATACGCACAACCTACTCAACAATTATCCGATCGTCTCCAAATGTGAAGGAGATTGATTACCCATTATTTTAGCATAGATGTCCCTATACCCAGCATGCATGATGGGTAGGCTAAATCGTTCCTCGACAAGCTTTCTGCACTTCTGACCAATTATCGTTCTCTCCGAGATTGACATCTCCCTAAACTTCTTGATCTCAGTAGCAAACCCTGCTACATCATCCGGTTTGATCAGTGGAATGAAGCCAACACCGTTCGCTATTTCCTGGTGCGGTTGAATATCAGAGAGTATCACCGGACGGCAACAAGCCATCGCTTCCAAAATGGCTACGGGCAGTCCCTCCCCCCGAGACGCAGAAATAAACAGATCTGCAGATGTAAAGTATTCAAATACCTTATCTCTTGCGACCATGCCTGTTGCTTGTACTTGTTCCTGCAAGCCCAATTCCTCGACCTTTTGGACCAGTAAAGGTCTCAATTTCCCTTCGCCTAGAAACACCAATTTACTATCTTGATCGTCGCATTGACGAAAGGCATCCAGGACAGTGAACGGATTTTTGATTTCAATCAACCCTACCGTCGCGATAGTAAAATTACCGTTGTGAGCGACTTGCTTAGCCTTCGTTATACGATCAATTCGATCGAGATCTACGGCATTTTGTACAACTTTCATCCTGTTACCGGCTAACCACTTATAAAAACCGGGAAAACTCTCGTAACTGGCCTTACCGCAAAAGACCATCTGCCTAAAACAAGCAAAGCTCGGAATAAACAACAGCTTGTTCCGAAACTTAAAGTTTTCGTATGAATTCTGAACGGTATGTACGGTGGATGATATGAGTCTTTTATACTGACCAGATACAAAAAGGGTCACCAGTAATAATACCCCAGCATGTGGAGTGTGGACGTGAATAATATCATACTCCCTCTTCGCAAGCGCAGACCGCAAAGCACGAAAGAAACCTATCAAAGAATTATCGCCATCGAACAGGGTTATTGCATCTGGCGGTGTAATAACAGATCTAAAATAAGTACAGATTGTGATATCGCGCTTATCCATCAGTGGCAAACAATGCTCGTTATATTGGCCGTTGGTCGGTTTCAATGCGAGTATGATGTGCAAAATGCTTAAGCGACGAGTTGATCGAGGCATATTCATATAAATTTTTCCTATCTTTACCTGACTATTAACATACATAAGCTGGGCTCACAGTCCCATTAGAAAATGGGATAACAGGATGGACAATATTTGACAATGCTTTCGACTAACTCTCAAAAAGCAAATTAATATATTGGTTCACCACACTCTTCAAATCATAGGGCTGCCAACTTTCAGGAGGTGGGATCGGTGCTTTACCATCAAGAGTGGCTTCAATGGCCTGTGCCAGCGCGTTCACATCTCCGACCGGCACCAGTTGGCCATACTGCCCGTCTCTCAGTATTTCTCGAGGCCCGCTCGGACAGTCTGTTGAAACTACAGGAGTGCCACAGCAAAGCGCCTCGATTAAGACAGTGGGCAATCCCTCCCACCTTGATGAAAGAACAAAAAGTGAGGCACGAGCCATATAGGCATAAGGATTCATTACGAAACCCGGCATGCTTACATCTTGTTCCAGATTAAGCCTCTTGATAAGCTCTTCAAGCATCTGTCGTTCCCTCCCCTCTCCCAAAATTAAGAGCCGCGCGGGCCGAGCCTCATGGATCTTGGCAAAGGCATGTAGCAGAGTCGGAAAGTCTTTTTGCATCTGCAAGCGACCTACTGCAATTAGGACGGGAGGCTCGTCAGGTTTGAACCAGGGATGATCCAAGGGAGCCTGTGCCTTCTCCAATACTTCGGCCCTTACCACGGATGGATTATAAATAACCGTAATGTGTTCGCGAGGGATATTCGTCAACTGAGCCATATCATCACGAACCCCATGGGAGACGACAACTATACCATGTGCCCATGGATAAAAACGCTTCATTAACCACGGTACCAACCGTCCACGCCAAGTAGATGCGTTCCCAGATTCAAACGAAACCGTATTCTGTTCATTCAATAACAACCGTGTGCGGACACCAGCCAAACGCCATGCCCATGAAGCGATGATGTTAACATAACCAAATACGGATAGCAGCACATCAGGCTGCTCGCTGCGTAGATAGCGCACTAGCGCTGGCAGACTTGTTAGAGCTCGAGATGCTTTCAGGTCCACTACGCGCACCGGCTTTCGCACCTCTTCCAGAAAGGGTCCTTCCACCTGGGCTAATACCAAATCCACAGCATAGCCAGATTCCGCCATGCCATGAGCCAGGTTGACCATCGAGCGTTGACCACCGCCGCCAAACAAACTAGGCATGAAGATGGCAACTCGTTTTTGTGAATTCAGCATCCTTTAATCTCCTGTAATTATCCTAGCCTGATCAACGCGATAAGGCTTCTTTTTGCGTTATTGTCGTTTGTTTCATGGGCCTTTCGAATGAATTGCCTTGTATATATGTTTGTTCATCGGTATGCCTGGTCAGCGCCGCACTCACAATGACAAAACTCAGCAACAGCCACGTTGATTTCCTGTGCTCAATGGTCAGGCTAGAAGCGCAGATGGCCCAAGTCGCGAGAACTGAAAGCCAGAAGGTTGAGTCCCACTTAGGCTGGCTCAAGGCCTGGATAATGGCAATCGCCAATATGATTCCAAATAGGGAAAATCCTATAAGACCAAGCTCAACCAAGACCGATAGAAAGGAGTTGTGGGCTAGCTTGCCCAGACTATTAACTGAACGATACATATTACTACCAACACCGATAAGTGGGTTTTCTGCAAAGGAAGCGAGGCCCTCGCGCCAATTATTTGTGCGATTATTGAGATCGCCTTCTGTGATTTCGGCCCCCGTAGTTCCCAGCCTCTGGAAAGATTCTAGTGCCTGAACATAGGGCAGCAAAATGAGGATGGCTCCAGTTAAAAGCAGAAAAATTGCAATTCGGGACACGAGTCGAAGACGGGTGAGTGAGAATAGGCCAAACGCCACGCCAACTAGCGAAGCAATCAGGGCTGTGCGAGTGCCAGATAGTGCAATACCTAGAAAGGCCGCCGGGATATAAGCGTAGTTTACTAACTTCAACAAGTGGCTCGTTTTACTGGTATTTTTTGAACCGGCAATGTACCAGGCCACGGGTATGCCCAAAGCCAAGATAATCCCGAATTCGTCAGGGTTAGTCTGAGGAGAAGGGCTGAAGCGCTGATAATGACTATAAAAAACGCTGCCGGCCATATAGTTGGCGACCGCACCACCAATCGCAACAAATTCGCCCAGAATGAACGCTTGCAGTCCGGTTATTAGTGCTGCACGTGTGGTGTAAAGATCCCACCAAATAAAGACCAATCCGAGCAATTGAGCCCAGGTCGCTATGTGAGCTACCGTCCTGCTAGGATTCCCGCTCCAAAAAACACTAACAGCGTTCCATAACACAAAGAGGAAGACTGCAATATGAAACAGGCCAGGTTTGCGAAATCTACCCACGATGACAACTGTCGCCACCCAGAAAGCTGCCAACGCAAGCCCGATCAATTTGGGCGCGCTGCCGAGGCCCGGAAGTCCAAGCACGCCTTCCCAAGGAATGAAAAAAATAAGAAACAGCGACAGCGTAAATGCGATAGTACGCAATGTTAACGTCCTCCAAGAACATAAATATGTTGCTTCACCGCACTCTCCATACACAAGCACGGCATATTACTAGCTGAGGCAATTGCATCAGCGAGGTGAAAAAATCTCTTGTGGCGCATTTTTACATCTTTTTTAATTTCCAGCTTGGAACAGCGAGGCCAACAAGCTCCAACACCTGCCGGGAAAGTGGTCGTGCTATCAATACTATAACCAATAGGTAACTCATCGCGCCTGCTGTCAAGTAAATAGATAGCTGCAAGTAAAGGTCTAACTCTTGATTCTTAAAGATATGTTTCAATCCTACGATAACCATAACCATTATCAAGGAAGCTGATAGCGGTGGCGCAAACTGTCTCAGGTAAGTTTTGAAATCAACTTGAATCAGCCTTCTCACGGCTACATAGGAGATAGGCGCGAGCAAATAACCGACAATAACCAATGAGGCAGCCACAGCCACAATGCCCCAGTGAACTGCCAGATAGAAACCGATCACGCTGCAAACAGCGTTCAGGAGCATAATACCGAATTGCCACGACGGCTTTCCGGAGGCCCTCATAACGCTCCCGTTGAAGGCTAGCACCGACTGCAGAATGCCAAACAACGCCAGAACTTGCATGACGGGAATACTTGGCGCCCATTTTTCGCCAAAAAGAGCCGTAACCAATTCTGGCGCTAGGGTACCCAACCCAATGAAAACAGGAAAAGCTAACAGACTTGTATACTGCGTGGCGTTGTAGAAGGCACGAAGCATTCGTTCCCGATTCTGTTGAAGGCGAGCAAATGTTGGAAACGCCACAGCATTGGTGATTCCCGTAACGAGTCTAATTATAACTAACAGCAACCGGTAACCCACTGTGTAATAACCCAGCAAGGTTGTCCCTAGGAAATATCCGATGAGAAAATCATCCGAGTGACGGACGAGTTCAGTTAAGATATTGTTACCAGTGACGGAAACGCCAAAGGTGAATAGATCCTTTAAGTGCTTCTTAGACAGCGTAAACCCTGGCTGCCAATCACTAGTCCGCCACAGAACAATGATTGCAGCTAGGCTTGCTGCCAGCTTTTGGGCGACCAAGCTCCAGACGCCGAACCCGGCAAAGGCTAAGCTCACGCCGACAATACCGCCTACCATTTTGGCGCTCATTGAGCGGGTCGCCAGGCTTTTGAAGGCAAGCTTGCGTTGGAGAATCGCCATCTGCGTACTGCTCAGGCCACTAAAAATAAAGCTAATTGATAACCAACTCAAAACGGATGCCAGACGCGGCTCTTGAAAGAATGTGGCCACCAGTCCTGAGATTGCTATGGTACCTACAGTCAACAGAAGGCCAGTCAGTACGCTGATCCAGAAAGCTGTGTCGAGATGTTCCCCTTCAAGATCAGCGCGTTGCACAATCGCAGCGCTAAAACCCTGATCCAGTACGACCTCGGCTAAGGCTGTGAAAACGGAAGCCAAGGCCACCAAACCAAATGCTTCTGGAGCTAGCAGACGCGTTAGAACCATCAAGATAAAGAATGAAATAGCCTCCGTTCCCCACTTTTGGATGACTGACCATAAAATACCTTTAGCTGCCCTCTGCCGCAAGTTCATATTTTTAGTAAATACTCCTTTGAGAGTGTTTACTTGTTTGCCCTAGGAAAACTACAAGGTTCGTTGTTAACATTAATCTAAACAACTTTGACTCCTCTTCGATACAGGTGAAGTAATGGTTTATAAATCAAATATTGTTTCAGTCGGGATAATGTTATATTCCGTGTATTAAAATTATTCGCCCGATTATGCTGATAGTCGACCACATCTGTCTCAAGTTTAGAGCCATATTCTCCTTGAAAAGTAGGGTATAACTCTCTCTTGACAAAGTTATACAACTCCAAATCCGCCTGGTTGGCTTCGATGAGCATCTGCCGAGTTCTTTCCGTCGAGAGAAGATTTAGTGCTAGCGTATTATTAGCAGCGACGTTCACTCGCTTATAGGAGATATTCAAATGATTGGCCATAAGAGCTTTCAACAACAACATTGATTCATCAAAACGCTCAGTCAAGCCGACGAAAATATGCTTGGATTGAAGTATCCGGATAGCTTCCTCGACATCTGCCACACCGGCGATCGCCTTTGTTTGCCGGTTACTCGGCCATTCTCTCTGGACCCACTCCTCAAAGACAAGGTCTTTCAACCCCCGCTCTTGTACATTATATTGAAAATAGGACGCGGCCATCTTGAGAGGGTCACGTATGAAAGTGAAATAATTAAATTCGGTGCCATTCTCCTGCAGATTGACATAGCCGGTGACACGATGCCCAGCAATACTTTCCAGTTTGGGATAAAATCTGCGCAAGCGTTGTAGATCGTGGCTCGAAAAGTCCGGCCCTGTCGACTCGGCCCCCCAAGGCTCGACCTCACAGTGACGAAGGCCAAAAGAACTTCGCAAAATATAGCGGACAGTGCGTCCCGCGGTTTTTTGAATATGGATGAATACAAGCACAGGTGTCTCCTAAAAAATAACATTCACAGAATTGCGTTGCTTTATTTATAAGACGGTAATATCTAGCGAACGGGTACAGCCAATTGTCCCCACAATCGGTTAAAAGCCCAAACTTGGAGAGGAAGAACAAGAACGATACTTCATGTGAAACGAATCGACGCGAAATCATCCAACGACATACAGCGACCTCACTGAGACACAAAATTGATGGCAGAAAGAATTTCGTCTGCTACTTGCTCAATAGATGTACGGCTGGTGTCGAATTGAAGGAGGCGGGGTCCTCCCTCGGTCTTCAATTTTGCCAGGGTCTCTTCATACGACGTTCGATAACGAGCCAGGAAATCAACCACTTCCGACTCAGTCTTCCCTTTGACTGAGTGTCGTTGATCCCGTGAATTGATGCGTTTCTCGAGAACAGAGTCAGGGGCATCGAGACAGATCACCATATCCAATGTGGAGGCCCATTGCTTGAACATCCTATTCCACCAAATCTCAAACTGATCAGTTTTCAAGTTTTCAGGACCAAATTCATTTAGAGTGGCAAGCTTGAATACCGGACCATGATCCAAAAGTATCGCGGAGTCACCCTTCGCCGCCGCCTTTCTCAAAACGCCAGACCAGCCTTCCAGGTAGACAAGATACTTAATTTCATCCCAGGTGAACCGGCGGCCGTCTCGAAGCTGACTTAGAAAAATTGGCATTAATGACATAGTAGTACGTAGGATGACCACGGCATTCTTTGTTTTGCGAAGCTCAATGTCTGAACCAATTTGAATCTTTGGAATTCGATGAGTCAGAACTCGCGAAAGTGTTGTCTTCCCTGCCCCGGCGGGACCTACCAGTTCCATTATCAGCAAGGGTTTTTGCATGAAAATTATCCGACTACAATCTTGACCAGATCAACTTCTTAAGCTCTGATGCCACCTCGTTTTTGGATTTGCTCGCATCAATCACGTAAGCAGCAGTATTTTCCCAGTTCAGTTGCCATATTTCTGTGGATCGCTTCTCGACCGAGGCTGCATCCTCATTGGTTTTTCTTTGAACCGCAATTGCTGGATTCACTTTTAGTACGGTCAGTATTTCAGGCAGGACAATTTGATGATAGTAACTTTCCTCCCACCGAATCAATGATCGTACCAGCCAGCTATCTGGGTGGGGTGTTAAAAACTGTCCCGCCTGCGGCCTATCATTAAGCTGGCGGATAAATTGCTCCGCTTGCGCACCGTCCATTATTTGGATCTGAGGCAGAGGAAACCGGTCAAGGATCACTAATTTACCCTGGGCTGCAAAACGTCTGGCTTTGATATAGGTCCAATAACGATCGCGTGCCCGGCAAACCTCCCGTATTAAATAAGGATACCCGGGAGATACCAGAGACTTTTGTTCAAGCGTATCGTCAAAAGATGCCTCCAATGGATATAAGTGGAGGATTTGACCTACCTTCAAAATTGACCTGATCGCAATCGTTACCCACGACCACGCGGGCCTACCCATATGTATCTTCTTTGCTTCAAAATTCTTTGCCAGCCAGGCATGTACAGAATCAATTGCTGTTGACTTCCCAGCTCCATCGCCTCCTACGACGGCGATCATTGCACCACCAATTTCAAGACTATATTTCGAGGAAGATTTGAACGCACGCCTGCGGACCATCAAAAATGCCCGACGCCACAACTTCAAAACAGTGTCCGCTGGTATGGGGTGATAAGCATTCGCTCTAAGTTTGGTCTGCAGTTCCTGACCTGTCTTTATCCGGCCTCCAATAGAGCTGCCTGGTTGTAGTGCCTGTACACAGTTCTTAAATAGATCCCTGCTAATATAAGGCAGGTGATCTTTCAATATTGTATTCACGCGATCCTGGTTAATATTACCTTGCAAATAGACCAGTTCTTTTTGCTCACTCGTTTTTAGTTGTCCCTGTCGGCTAAGCATGGCATCCCATGTCGAATGTTTTAGTACCATGCGAATGACAAATACAACAAATTCAAATTCAACTGCGGGGACCTTGAAAAGACCATCCCAGACTACTGACTCAAGATATGGCCTTTCAATCGCAAAGCGAAAGTTTTTCGTCATATCGTCACCCATGATGAGTTGATAATGAGCGTGGACATGCACCCATTTATCGGCTTCTTCATCATAGCCGTAATAATCCAATACCCCAGGCATCTGTTTATCTGGAGGAGCCTTTGCCTGTTTGAATCCAAAACGATATAAGAGCTCTGAAAACCGCCCCGCATCTGGACGGCTGATGAGGAGGTCAATATCGTTTTCTCCATTAGCTGAACGTGCAAGTGCATTATTACTTTTCCAATGGCAGTAATTTATGTCTTCTTCTTTCAAGGCAGTGCATAATTTCAGGATAAGACCAAGAGCTGGCTGATTTGAACTGGATGCGTTTTGACGCGCGCCATCCAGGTTTTCCGGGTGATTGGTTGGATTTTCGGTCTGTTCCATGGTGGGTGATAACCGCGAATGTTCCATTGTTCTACCTTATTTCGATTTGTCTGGCTATACAAGATAACCAAACTTACTACTTTAACATACTCAAGTTTTGAAAATGATCTTATTTGATCATTGATTGTCGGTAATTCTATAAACTACTCTATCTCTACTTGATAAATCCTCGACTGAAAAATACAATTCATTGGATGTGTCGGTTGATGAGTTTATCAGCCAAACAGTATGAGTGGATCGATTGTATTCAAAAACCCTGTTCCAGCTTTTTCCGTTATCTGCTGTATACATTAATAGACACTTGGAGTTGGAAGTGGAAAAAGGTAGATTCGCCCATATTTCATCCCCGCTCTTCGATCTCCTTATGACCATATTATCTATCGGGCTCCTACGATAGGGGTCCGGGATGATCTTTTTGGTGAATTTTTTGCCATCCGTAGTTTCGACAATAAAATTGGTTCCCCCCTGGTAGTCGGTCCCAAATGATATTTTTCCATCGCTTTCCACTACTGAAGTATAGCCACCCATCTGGATGTGGAATCTGTTGACAGCTTTCCAGTTTGGTTTTTCAGCCGAAGAACCCTTCAACGATTCGCTTAACCACAGCCTCTTATAATTATCACCATCGGCCACCATTAGCTTGTCTAACAACCTGCTGTAGCGAACGATGTGAACATGTTTATTCGTCTTTTGCTCAATCAGGAAATCAGATCTTTTCCATGAGTTTCCATCATCGGAACTAATATACATGTAGGCAAGTTTCCTCCAGGCGGTCTTATCCCAAATGTTGCCATATTCGCCAGCCCATAGTGTTCCATTTGGTGTTTCTGTTATGGCATTATTAAATCGGAAGAAGCTGATGGGTGAGCCAAGTTCCAGGACCTTTTCGAATGACCTGCCCTGATCTGAACTCTTATACATGGACCCCTTTAGGCATACAAAAATCGTTTTCTTATTTGAAACAAATATGGACTTGATCCTTTCCGGAAATTTGTTCATGAAAGTGACGGTTTTTCCACCATCTATACTTTTATATAGATCACAATCATCCGGGTATATGCAGCCAAGGACCTCTTCATTATTAATATACAGAAGTTTCCAATTGATATCACTCTTCTCAGCGATAAGCCCAGCGTTCTCGAAAAACCGTGCTGTCTTTGTATGAAAATCTGCAGCAACCAAATTCTCATTCTTTAACTTGATGACATCGCGTTTATCGAATACCAAATATTCCTTTTTGGGGAACAATCCGAATTTATGGAAAACTTCCCACACAGCGAATGAAATGATCTCGCGCAATTTCCCGGATCGATAGACATCCTGAACAAACGAAAATAATCTTTTGAGACCTTTTCTTTCAAATAAATTGGAATATTGTTTTGTCAGATCACTGGTTAAATCACGTCCCATAAATACCTTCTCTTCGCCTGTTTATGTTTTGTCATTCGCGGATGGAAATTTCGAGTGCTTGATTGTATAACTGCCGATTGGATCAGATAATAACAATAATTTTGGTCGATCTTAGAACATATCTAAAATGAAATCTCGCGTCCATGACGATAGGATTAAGGAAAAGTTACAAAGGCGAATCATACCACTGCATGACTCGCAAGTTGATCAATGAGAAGGAGATCAAATACCATCAAGGAAGCTATTTGAGAAAAGATTTTTTAGGTGGAAAACTCCATTTCACAAACAGGCATGTCGAAGTGTTTTCGAAATTTAAAAGCCGGATGTATCAATCTGAGGCGAACACAGAATCTCAAATACAACCTGCGATTTGAGATTCTGTGTTATCTCATAGCTTTGAACACCATACCTGAAATAAATTTGGACAAATGGTCACTCAATATTTCAGAATGGATGAGCAGTTTAATTACGGCCCAATGTAGGTTTGCCGTCTCGACTCGAAGGCATCGAAGTAGTACGTTCCACTGGTGCTGCTGCCGATTGCACCTACCGCGCCTAGACGGACACGATCGATCCGCCATGTGTCGTTATCCACTCCGGTCAGGTCAGCTTGCTGAATGCCATCTATCCACAGCGTCAAGCCGCCATTATTTGCACCAACTGCTGTCGCCGCCCGCCAATCCAACTCGATGAAGTGAGCCGCATCACTGATGGTGAACCAACTGGTATTCACCCAAGTT
>JAXIPJ010000466.1:0-11371 GCA_045402985.1 Anaerolineales bacterium | reverse complement strand
ACACCGTTGGCATGGATGCGCCGGTGATGCATCTTGCCGCTCCGTTCCCAGCGGGGTTTTTTCACGCTCAAGTCAATCCGTTCGACAGTATTCTGCACGTGAGTCAAAAAATGGAAGAGGGAGCTTAGGGAATCTTTGCCGACACTGTGAAGCAGGGTCATCAATATTCTGCCGAGATTGTGAGTCCCTCCACCGGCGATCAGGATTTGAGGCTTATAGTCTGGCGGGCGGAGGGCGAGCAGGACGGAGATCCCCTCTTCGCGGTTCTTCTTCCAATGACGACCTCCGACCTCGGTCCACTCTTCTGTTTGCGGACTCCAACGTGCGGATGGAAAACGACCGGGGATGAAGAAGTGTGTATTGAACATGCCGGAGTAGAAGACATCGCCATCCGGGAGCAGATGCATGCGGGGATAAAGAGGCAATTTACGCTCTAATTTCATCGGGCTCCAGGTCTTCGTCCCGGGATCGTACACTTCATTGACTCGGGCAATATATTCATCCATCTTCGTGACCAGCTCGATCAGATTTTTGAGCGTATTTTTTTTCGGCTTATCTGTTGGCAATCGGTATTCCAGCCCTGCCAGCGTTAACACTCTATCGTCCGCCAGGCGGATGAGGGTGGGATACCAGCGCCCGACCTGCATATCGTCCAACCGTTCCCAGGTTTCAGCAAAGGGGTCGAAAAGATAAGCTTCCTTCAAGCCCCCATAAAACGGATCGGGCGGCGGCGGGTAATAGTTCGTGCCACCGACGAAGAGGAGCCTGCCATCCGGCAGGAAGGTATGTCCGCCGCACCATAAATCCCCATTCAATGAATCACAATTTAGACGATAGGTTTGCCAGGGATATAGGTTCATATCCAGCATTTCTGCCGGGGGCAGGGTACGCTTTTTGAACTCGTCCGGGTCTAACGATGACCCCCCAAATACGAATATCTTATTGGTTGGCAGTAATGCGACGTGGGTGGCAGAGTTGATGAACTGAACATCGAGCATTTCCCACTTTCCGGCAATGTCTGGAGGTTGTTCTGTGGGCGGATGTGAGGACGTATCGTCGTGCATGATCCACTCCTACCGCTTATCTTATTAGTTACTAAACTTTTTGAAATGAATTTCAGAGTAAAACTCAAAGATCCCGTTTAGATGATTATGCGGCACTCTGTTATTTCAGCACTTTATTCGCGAAGGGTTTTTTTTCAATCCCAGGTTATTGTTCCAGAAATGTGACGAAGGCCGTAATTTCTGCATTTAGTATATCTCCCGCTTTGGTTGAAATCACAGCGGGGCGGATGCCTGGGACTTCATCCGCCATTTGTTGCAACAGGAGTACATGCCATCTTTCGCCCCGCGGCAAATTTCCATCAATGACTTCGGCAACGCGTATAAAGACGCGCTCGAAGCCTGAGTAGAATCCGTGGAGGTTCAACGCCACACCGTCAAGGTAATAATCATCATTGGATCGGCGGGCTCGTTCATCGGCACTAATCAGCTCGCCCGCTCGGCGTCCCGCTACAGGGGCAACCCAAGCTTCCTCGACTTCGTCGGTTTTCGGGTGGTGGTCGCTCCACCTATTCCTTGAGCTTCTTGTTTTCTGATTACATGAGTTCCTGGTCAAACCTCCTGATAGTCTGCCGCGACGACCTCAATGAAGTTACCTTTTGCCAGCGCTTCCGGCGCAATGGTTTCGGGCCCGGCCCCGGGGATGTTCTTGAAAGCCGTACCCCAATCTGATCGGAAGATCGCGGCGTAGTATCGAGCAATCGCCGGATAGTGCATCAACACGCCTCCCTCCCGGTTGTTGCCGACACCTGTGTTCGACCAGTTTTGAGAGCTGATAAGGACCGCCTTCTCATCCACAATGATCAATTTATTGTGACAATGGACTAATCGGCTCGTATCGATATAGCGAATGTTCTTATCCAGTACAAGGCCGAAGGTCGCCTTCATGTTGGCCACGTTCACCTTTTCCTTTTTGACATCCTCCTTACCGAAGAGCTTGCCAAGGATAATGCGCACGATCAGATCAGGCTTATTGTCCATGGCCTTCTTGATGGCGGCCAGGAGCTTGATGATCTCGGCCTGTTTGCTGCGGATGTATTGATTCTCAATGTAAATCGAGCGGGTCGCCGATTCCAGAAGCGCAGGGATAACATCCATGTAGTTATCTGGTGTCAATACCGGCGTCACCTTGACGGTGCCGGATGGGTTGAACGTTTTACTTGGGAAGAGTTTTTTCGGGAGCAGCTCGGGCGCAGCCTCCACAAGGTCCGGCTCCTTTTTTCTTCTGACCCGTTTGCTGAGCGCCTCGAGTGCTTCGGCGTCGAGTTCCAGCTTCATATCACTGCGTAACAGATTTGCGAAGAAGGCAGCCAGGGGCCTGGAGCGGATGGCAACGCCCATATCCCGGTTACCGGTCACATAGTGGGCCGCATCACCGCCATCCTTCTCGTTGAATGGGATGCTATTCTTGGAGTAGTTCCCACTCTGCACGAGAGACCACGTGCCATCAATGACAATTACCTTTTCGTGAGAAGAGGGAAAGTAACTGACCGTCTTGCTGGCACAGGAGGGAGCGGGAACTCCCTCACAGCCAAACTTCTTTAGCTCTTCAAAGAGCTTCTCCTCCTTGCTGCCATCGATATCAAGCATGAGCGAGACCTTTACACCGCGCCGGATCGCATGCAGCAATAGCTCCTTCATGTACTCCGCGCTGAAATCATAAATCCCGATGATGATCTCTTTTCGGGCTGCATCCAGCAGGCGGCGCGTAACAGCATAGGTCGAGTCGGGTGAGGAGTAGGCAATCAGGTCACCGGTCACTTGAAAGGTGGGGATGCTTTGAATCTTCTTGTAACCGGCTAACTTGCACAGGCGACCGACTAATTCCAGCGAAGCCGTGCCTGCCAGCGACTCGGGTGCATTGACCTGCTTAACGATTAGTGGCATGGTTTTTTCTCCCTGTTTAATGTGAGACTTATTCGAGCTTAAATCGTTCGGAGACTCGCGCGACCAGTGGAATTTCCAGCGTTCTTTTACCGGTCTTCACCCTGAGGGTTTGCGGAATCTTTTCGGGTTTGTGTTCGAAGAAGGCGATGACCGCAAAGGTTTTCTCCCCCTTGCGTTGGATCTTGTCCACTGCAAGGGCGTGCGCTCCCATACCTTGTAAGGAATTGGAGTGCCGTTCACGTGCCAGATTTGCTTGCTTTTCGGTTGACATAGAACATTTCTCTTCTTATTTATTTTTTGTGGTCTTCTTGCCCGCCGTCTGCTTGCGAGAGGGCCTCTTCGCACCTGATGGTTTGGCGGCTTTTTTTGTAGATTTTGCCTGAGGCATACTAATCAGCTTCGTCACAAGCGTTACGCCGAGGGCATCGAGCACTTTATCGATGGGGTTGAAGACGCTTCCCCCATTGGCTCCTGCAAAGTGCAAGCCGACCGCGCGCCCGCTCTTCTGATCCAGAACGAGTGACCCGGAATCACCGGGTTTGGTGTAGCGCGTGCATAGCACCTGATCGATGAACCCCACTTCACGAAGACCGTCCGCTGCGTAATCGAGGGTGAAGCGGAAGTGCACATCGCGGACTTCGCCGGTGGTCTTCCCCGTGGTGCGACCGACCTTGACGATTTTCATGCCGCGCTTTGCCTTGATGGTCCGTCGTGGGACACCCAGTCCTTTGATCTCCGAAGTCAGGTCGGCAAGGCGCGCAGGCGAAATTCTGGCAATGGCACAGTCCACATGGTTGACGAAGTCGCCCCCGCCAATGAACTTTACGTGGCCGGAAAGTTTTGCCACCAGATCCTTCGGCATCCTGCCGCCATCTGCATTGCCGGGGTAAACAATAGAGTCGCCTCTCCTGGCTTTACCTTTCAATGCAAGTACGTGGCTGTTACTGAGGAGGTAATAGCTCTTCCCTTTCCTGACCACTGCTCCCAGCGTGCCTGCCGTGCTATGGACATGGCCAATGCTGTTACCAGGCTGCACAGGTTTTCTAATGACATTTGCTTCGGGTTTTATTTTCCCCAGCACGATTACATCTGTAGGGATGGCCTGGGGTCCACTCAATGCCTCAGGCACGGTTGGCGGAACGGCAAGGTCTGCACGCAGCTTTTTGAGCGGAACTTTTTTCTGCACGTAAAAGGTGAGCGCTAGTTCCCCCGTGGACTTGCTGCCCGTTTGCTTCTCGCTGATGCCAACCGCTACTATGTTCCTGGTGCCAATGATCCGGCGCATCATGCGGGTATCTGCACGGGCTGCCATGCCAAGAGATTCGACTTCGGACTTCGGTGCTTTGGTGAGCAAGTCGAGTACATGCTCCATGGTTTTTACTGAAGCCATATCCTGGTTCCTCCTTCTCGTCATCAGTTTTGTTTGACTGGATGCAGGCTGACAGAAATCACTCGACGGACATGACAAACTATACTCCAATTCCTTCGGGAAGGAAAGGCGTTGTTTATTCTCTTCCACCGCGCCCACCAGCATGAGAGACAATTGAAAGACGTTATCGTTTTTGCTGCTGATGGCTCTATTGTCCCGCATACTGATACCCGCCTTCGGCATCTTGAGCAAGCTTTCGGCAGAACAACTTGTAGTCACTCCAGAACTCGAAATTATATGGAACGATATTTGTATCGATGCCCAATGACCACAGCGCCCGCACTCGAAAATGGCATAGCGCTGCATGGCTTCGTGCAAAATAGAGTCGTTATAGCGGCTAATAATTTAGCCATCCATGGTTTGAAGATTTTACCCTACAGTTTCACCCACTCTTGATATTCAGCGATTTGGTGTTTGGGGACAACTTAGTGTAGTATGGAAACGTATATCTAAGCAGGAAGTTTTCATTTCAAGAGGAGAATCCCATGAACCAAACTCGTAAGTTTCTATCTATATTTGCCCTGGCGGCGTTGCTTGTGCTGACGTTCATCACACCTGCTCAGGCGTTTGATGGTCGCAGCGGTGACAGAGTCGTCATCGGGTCAGATGAAATCGTCGATGACGACCTGTATGTGAGCGCCCAGGAGTTCGTGCTGGACGGGACGGTCAACGGGGACGTGATCGCTTTCGGGCAGACCGTTACCATCAATGGCACGGTGGACGGTGACCTGATGTCTGCCGCGCAGACCGTCGTCGTGAATGGCGAAGTGACAGGCGCCATCCGCATGGCTGGCTCGATACTCTTCGTTGGGGAGGAAGCCAGCATCGGCGGAGATATCGTCAGTGCAGGCTACAGCCTTGAGGTGAAGCAGGGAAGCGCGGTCGGTCAGGACCTGGTCTTTGCGGGGGCTCAGATATTGTTGGCAGGTGACGTCGCTCGCAATGTGCAGGTGGGGACGGCTGCGTTCGAATTGCGCGGGAATGTCGGCCGCGATGTGAAGGCTGAGGTAGGCGATGCAGATCAAGGTCGGGGTGGTCCGCCGCCGATGATGTTCCCGCAATCCAGCGTTCCAGCGCCGAATGTCAAACCAGGGCTGACGATCGATCCATCCGCAAAGATCGAAGGAAATCTGGACTATACCCAGTCGAAGGATTTGACTATTCCCGCTGGTGTCGTGGGCGGGGAGGTCACCCGCACAGCGCCACAGTCCAGTAGTGGGACCGCTGCCGGCAAGGAGACCACCGCTCAGAAGGTTGGAAAGTGGGCGCTGGGATTTGTGCGCAACAGCGTCACGCTCATCTTGATCGGCTTGGTCCTGCTCTGGTTGTTCCCCGCGTTCGTAAGTGGCTTGAGCGCACACCTGCAAGCCAAGCCCTTGCCCAGCCTCGGATGGGGCGTGGTGGCATGGGCCGGGTTCTTCTTTGCCTTGTTCCTGGTCATTTGTGTGACGATCCTTGGCGGGATATTCTTCGGTATTCTGACACTTGGGCAGCTTACCGGCACAGTGATCTGGCTGGGAATTCTGATAGTATTTGGACTGATCGTTGGCTTCGTGCTGGCCACGACGTTTGTGGCAAAGGTAGTCTTCGGCGCGGCGCTTGGCAGATGGATGCTCGCTCGTGCCAACTCGCCGCTGGCTGAGCACAGGTATTGGCCGATGGTGGTGGGCGTGCTGATCACGGTGGGGGTGATCGCTTTGCTGTCGTTCCCCCTCATCCCCAGCGTTCTTGGCGGACTGTTGAATTTTGCGGTGGTGTTGTTTGGGCTCGGTGCCCTCTGGCTTTGGGGACGCGAGCGAATGGTGAGGAAGCCTGCTGAGGCCACATCCGCAGGGGCTTAATCGATCATGAAGTGAATATGAAACGGCTTGACATAAAAGTCAAGCCGTTTCGTTTTAGTGTTTGTGCATGTTCGCCAGCTATTTATCCCCCGCGCTTTGCATTATCTTTTGAATACTGCCATAGCGCGCGGTCAAGTTCCCACATAGTTACTTTCCTTCGACGAAATATCCTAATTCTTCCAGCCTTCGATAGGCGATGCCCAGCTCTACCTCCGTGAAAAATGGATGAAACTCACGATGATCCCAAACGATTGCTTCCACTGACTTTTGAATCAACCCGAGGCCATATAATTTATATAGCCCTTGATGGTCTGTCCATGGCGCTAACAAACGTTTTGCTGTTCCCACACCACCATGCTCTTCCAACATCTCGAGTAAATAGGTGGCTAGATAACCTCGCTGACGCCCGGCTTCATAGGTTCCTCTCAGTAGTTCGGTAAATTCTTCTTCAAGGCTCATAAACTTGCCTTTATAAGATTAACTACAGTTTTTATCGCAAGTCGTTCAATTCTTCTGTTCTGAATATTTCCACAGCGCGCGGTCAAGTTCCGGCGCAGAACAATTAGAGTTCGATTTCATTCAGCAACTCTTTTAAAGCAATTAGCTCTTCTCTGGACAGCGTCACACCTTTGCCCATCTTCGTTCCATCCGCGGACCACTCACGGATGTCATACTTCGGCTCCCTATCGTTCCAACTCATCAAATTGAGTTCCTTCGCCCACCCCGAAGCGGACTTGGACAGTACACCAACCTTTTGGATGATTTGATACTTGATGTCAACCATGGTTAAGCTCTCCTCTCATGAATCATTATCAGTTCCCACAGTCTTCGCCTGTAATTGGAAGACTACCCCTTCTTCCTCCCGGGTTCATACTGGTACCACCAGGCGGATCCATCGGCTTCTTCCAATTCGATCTTCTCCAACTCATCCCTCGTCCACGGACCTTTTCGGTCGATCCAGCGCAGGGGGAAGGCGATGTTGGAAAGTGTGTATAGGGTTGGCTGCTCCTCGCGCGCGGGCATAGGCAGCTTGATCGGTCCACGAAGTTCGTCGAACGTGACGTGGTCGGGGTGTGCCACTTTCGTCAGGTTCTGATATTCTGTTTCCGTATACAGAAGCGAGCTTTCGGCTTCCAGTTTCCAGTAGAACAACCGGAACAGTGGGATATGGAGCGGGATCAGATTAATATGCGCCGTCCCGACCGGCCGGGGCAGGTTCCGTTTCTTTTTGCGCAGACCAAACGCGGTCCTCTTGTATTCCACAAACAGATAATCGATATAATGCAGGTAGACATCCCGCCTGTATTTGCGGTAGCCAGCTACGGCAAGCTGTAACTCCGGCGCGCCCGGTTTGATCGTTTGGCGCACCGTGAAGCGTTTCATCTCCCGCCTGGAAACGGTATCGCTGGACCGGATGGACGCTGCTATGCTGGTGAGGATGGTCTGCTCGAGCGCTGACCCGATATTTGCGGACACTTCGTAGAAAGGAGATCTCGCTGCTCCTGCAATCGTTGCAGTGATCTTCTGGGTCAGGTCGTTCGAAAGAGCCGCGGAGCGGGTGGTTTCCTTGAGATCGACGGTTGTGACTTCCTCCTCAAAGACCTTTTCCACCTCGGTCTCGGAATGCGGCGTTGTACGATATGTCCTTAAGATATCCCCAACCGCGAAATCACGTGTCTGATTCTGTTCGATTTGCAGATGAAACCTGGCGATAAAGTAAAGGTAGCGATTCAGTTGGATCCACCCGGCTTCTTTTGTAAGATCCTCCCCAAATGGGACTGTTAATTTTATATCCATGAGCTCGTCTCTGGGATGCTTGCATCCCGTTCACGCACACGAAAACAGGTCGCCAATAAAATGTACCTCATAGACGCTTCGTGCAGCGCAAGGGTTCGTTGTATTCGCCTGACAATCTTGTAAGCTGGTTCTCTGTGACGGGTATCGTGAGTATTTTGAGATACGTCCCGGTTTCTTCCCTGACCAGTCTATAATACATTCATAAGAATAAACTTATAAGCGGAGCCGTCGCATCACACTCTTATGGAGATTGTACTGCTTTTATTGATGAACTTCTTCCTCAATTGCGGGGGTAAATAGCAGCTTTAGATCCCAGATTTTATCCTCCTCATTCCATTCTGCTCCCCATGCACCAGCGGGCGGTAAAGGGTTGTCGCCGTCGAATTTTTTCCTGAAGGCCGATAACTTATCCTGTTCGATACCGAGCGCCAGTAATAAAAAGGCAATCGGACCGCCATGCGATACCAACCCAATTGGGCCGATCAATGCACTTTCTCGTGCGATGTCCTTAAAGACAAAGGACATTCGCTCTGTCACTTTGTCTCCCATTTCATCTACCCCCCGCCACTCAGCCAGTCTTTTTTCCTCCACGCGGGGGATCTCGCTGCGAGCCGATATGATCTGGGCAGTTCTGGCGCTGCGCGCAAATGGACTGTAATACAGTTTCACAACACCCTGCGCTTTCAGAAATTCGGCCAGCGCTTCCGACTCCTTTTCTCCTTTGGGCGATAGCGGAGGGCCAGGATGTAAATCATAGGGAATGTGTTTGAGAGTCAAATCAGGGCTTGCATGTCTCACAAAGTATATCTTTGTCATATTCAATCTATAGAGCGGAAACAACTCTCTCCCATTGCCTCACAATGGACCCTGTTTGCTAAATATTATACGTCCCTATTTTGCTCTGCATTTGAATACTGTCACAGCGACCGATCGACCTCCCGCATAGTGACATCCGCCTTCGGCGTCTTGGGCAAGCTTTCGGCCCCTCCCCAAATCCGACAGGTAGATCCTCAATGCGCATGAATGGCTTCAATGTCGTATTTGGGGAGGGTGTCACGAAGTGACGGGTGGGGCAACATGGCAGAAATGCAAAATCGGCGAAGCTGTATCGTAGGAATAGCAGCAAGCAGGTGAGAAAGGTATTGAAATGCGGGAGGATTTCTCATATACTAATTGCAGGTCTATTGAATGAAAACCTTACTTCTTTTGCGCCACGCCAAATCGAGTTGGAAACAGCCGGAACTGGCCGACCACGACCGTCCCCTTAACAAGCGCGGCAAACGGACGGCACCGCTTATGGGCACGTTGTTGCAAGATGAAGACTTGATCCCAGACCTCATACTCTGTTCCTCGGCAGTGCGTGCGTACAATACCGCCCTCCTCGTGGCCAAGGCTTGCGCTTATGTGGGGGAAATCAAGCAAACACGCAATCTCTATCTGGCTGAGCCACAGGATTACATTGAAGTATTGCGTCAGGTAGCTGATAAACATGCGCGCGTGCTTATCGTGGGACACAACCCTGGGTTGGAGATGCTGATTGAAGCCCTCACCGGCGAAGCGATGGCAATGCCCACTAGCGCGCTAGCGTACATCGAACTATCTCTCAAGCGCTGGAGTGATTTAGATACGGATACAGACTGCAAGTTGATAAATGTGTGGCGGCCAAAGGATTTAGGCTGAGTTTCCGCAACAAAAAGTTTGACTGGCTACTCCAATAATCGTATGTAACAGTATTGGCATCCATACTTTTTAGCCAGAGTGCAAGTAGCAGATAAGCCATTAGCAAACATCAAGTTAAGGGATTCCCCACAACCAGATCGGGCCACCCATACCTCCAATGGCAAGATAGCGCCCGTCTGGGCTAAATCGGATGCCGTAAATGGATCGATCGAGCAGGAAATATTCCGCCAGAAGCTGCTGGGTATGCACATTCCAGATCAACATCTGTCCCTCGGCTGTCCCAGCCACTAACAGTTGCCCATCCGGGCTAAAACAAACCTGGGTAATTCTGCTGTCGGGTGATGCTGGCCAGCGCGACCACGTTTCGCGGCTCTCATCCCAGAAATAAACATAAGCATCCTGGCCAGCGGCAGCCACTTTATCAGCGTTAGAGCTAAAGGCAACATTCACAAAGAATTGGGCTTCAACTGGTTTTGCAAGGCGCTGCAGAAGCGATCCGGTCGCAGTGTCCCACCAGTAGATTGCGTCCGAGCCGCCCGCAACAAGAGTGGAATCATCCTTCCAGTAAAGGTGCCAAAATACCTGAGTTCGAAAGGGGATATCACCCCTGAGAGTCAAAAGTAATTGTTGAGTCGGGATGTCCCAAACGTTAACGGTATCTTCCCGGTTGCCTGTCGCGAGGCGGCTGCCGCTCGGGTTGATTGCAATACTGTCCGGATAGCGCTGATCAAATCGAAATTCAAACATTTCCCCGTTGAGGGTGTTCCACAATTGTATATCAGTTGGTGCAGTCCACGCCTCAAAAATTTTGTCGTCCGCCGCGCCGCTGGCAGCGACCAACGAACCATCTGAGGTGATCGCTACCTTGGCCGCATTGATGATCCCCGGCTGACGAACCTCTTCCCCGCTGTCCAGGTTCCACACGGAGATATCCGGAACGGATCCCACACTGAGGAGCGCCTTGCTATCCGGCCTGAAAACAAAATCGGAGGCAAAATGCCCCTCCGCTGCAAAGGAAGCCAATACCTCCAAATTCATTACATTGTCCGGCGTAATGACGCTGATCGCCTGTCCCACTACAGGGTTTCCCTGCCGGATCGTAAGCGGAGCATGCTGACTGTCGCTGGTGGTCCTCAAACTATAACCGCCATAGACACAACCGTTCTCGTGAACTACCGTTCTCACGGTGCCAATGACTTCAAGATGATGCACCGTATTGGGCAGAAGCGAGATTTCAACCTGGAAGGGACTCTCTGTGTCAATAAATGTTCCTGACTCCGTGATCACAGTCACTTTTTCACCCAGCCCAATATGGACATTAATGACCTGCGTTAACTGATCCGTTGGCGATGTAACTGGTTCAACGAAAAAAATCTCCGGTGTCGGAACCGGACAGTGGGTAGCACTAGGTCCACTCTCAAGCGTCGGCGAGGCAGAGGCTGTGGGTGTGAGCGTTTGCGTTGGTCGCTCAAATTCTGGAGTCCTTGACGAAGGTTCGGGCAGCGGTGCGCTTTCCGTGCCCGTCGCGGCAGGTATACAACTGACGAGAATTACCAACACAAAATATGGAAAGGCAATGATCCATTTATGATGGATGTGTTTCATGATGGTTTCTCCATGCACGATAGCCCGCTTGGGTTGCCAGACTGCCTGGTAGGCAAATTTCTAAGCCTCTC
>JAXIPJ010000306.1:0-4142 GCA_045402985.1 Anaerolineales bacterium | reverse complement strand
CCATAGTCTTCTCCTCAGTCGCGAACAAAAGTTTCAACGATGGTAGCACATCCCGTTTAGCGCGTCAAGTTATGCAATGGGATATTAGAGGGATACTAGCGCGCGCATCGAAAATCAGATAATAATTGATTTACACGTGTCTGCGCCTCGCTTCTCGCGTCGACTTGAAGCTGAATCCGTTTCCAAACCTCACATAACCCTGCGCGGATTCCCTTATCTTGTGCAAGCGTTTTATTGGACAATTTTTCCGCGATGACCATGTCGCCGATCATAGCTTGTGCTTCAATATAAGTCAGCCATTCGAACGGATCTTCCGGCCCATAACCAAGTGATATGGCCTCATTGATCAAATCATTCACCCGCTTCCAATCACCTTTCTGACGGGCCAGTTCTGCTTTTGCGTAGTAATAACACCAGGTGTGATCAGGTTCTGATACAAAAGGCAACTTTGCGGTTTCATTTGTATCTACATTGATGAGTGTTGGGTCAGAAAGTGCGATGGCGTCCACCAAAAAATGTGACTGACCGTTATAAGTTATTTCATCTCCTCGTGCAGGATCAAGCACGCGCAGGCATCCGTTTTTGGGCATATGGATCACAATTGCCTGTGAAGTGGAGCCACGGAAGTCCACTGTGCGAAAGGAAAGTTCAATGCTTGTATTCGGTTCAAGCGAGGGCAGGGTTGCCCGGCCAAGGCGCTTTTCCACATAAAGCAATGCATAAGGCAGATCGGACCGCGTGTAATCGGGCGCGTACATCCAATTAATGGGCGCGGTGAAGGAGAGATCAGTCTCGTAGTCGATGGGCATTTGGTCCGTAAGAAGCACAGTGCCAGGTTCCATTGCAGGGATTCGCCAGGCGAGTTGCCAGTAGATCTCCCGTTGCTTTGCCCAATCCCTACGGAAGATATTGGCGTTGAAAAATTGTTGACCAATGCCTAGGGCAATCAATAGTGCGAAGACAAGATTTCTCACACGGACGTTTTTGACAAGCAAGTCAATCAGACCTACAGCAAAAAGACTGCCTCCCAGCATCATCGAGATCATGAAGCGGTCGTAGCTGGACTGAAGTGTGAGAGGCAGCCCAGCCGCAAAGGAAGGCAAACGCCCAAGTAATATGCCTGCCAGCCCGATCAGCAGTGCTGAAGTTCCGAATTTTCTTGTTTGGTTTTGAGACGGCTCAAACTTTGAAAGATAAAAAACGAAAAAAATAAATGTGATCACAATTAAGCCTAGGGTGATAAGTGTCGTTGGAGCAGTGATGATTTTTGCGGCTAACACGATCACCTGTCCCCAAATGTAAAAGCCGGCCTTCCATATGGCTTCGATGATGACCGAAAAGAGATGCAGTATTGTCAGAGGTTCTCTGACTACCTCAACGTCGTAGGAATCATAAGTTCCTACTGTATAGAAATAGGCCAGCCAGACTGTGTTCGCCACCCAGATGAGAAGGTAAGGCGCCCAACGCTTCATGGTTTGAATTAATCTTTGTTGGAAGCCATTAACTTCTTCAGAAACGATTACCCATATGAATAGGAATCTCAGCGGTTCAAGCCCGATGAAATATTCAGTGGGGAAGACCCCTGCTATTAAGAGGAGAAGAGCATAAATCGTATTCGATATGAATTTATTTGAGTTTCTCAGAGCGCGGGTGGTAAAGCCAAATGACAAAAGGTAGAAGATAAACGGAATCCACTCCTGATTGATATGGGTGAGAGCGACCCAATGCTGACTGTAACCGGGAAAGACCAGAAACAAAAGCGATGCAATAAATACCTGCCTCAGATGATGAGGCCAGATCTGATTTAACGCGAACCAGGCTGAAAGTCCGGAAATGAAGCGAATGACGAGGGCGAAAATCTGCCAGTATATGGGGGTCGGTGGAATCAGACTAGTCGTCACAAAGAAGATCGGCGCTAAAAATGGACGCACTCCCGCGAAGGCTGGAAAAAATTCTTTCGGCCCCAGAAATTTTGCGATCCAAACGAAGGGCCAGTCGTCCCAATAAAAACCTGTGAGTGGGAGGAGCAAACCGTATGCGATTAGGGTTGTAATTGCAAAGGTTAAAAAAATGCTTTTCGTGGTCAAGCGAGTTGAATGCATTGATTAATTATAAGATGGAAGAGGTGTGTTTGCGCTGAAAGGACCGAAGGTTCGCTGCAATGCAGTGTGAAGTGATTTCTAATTAGACTTGACTGCAAAAACTTCAACAGCCTGTTCCTTGCCTTTGAACAATACGAAACCCAGTGCTTCAACTTCGATATCGTTCGGCAACGCGGCGTTCGTATATTGATCTATCAAAATGGGTCGTTTGGCGACCTTTGTGTGATCTTCAATGCGCGCGGCGAGATTGACCGCGTCGCCGACGCAGGTATAGGTGGCGCGGTGCTGTGTGCCTGTGAAGCCTGCGATGACCTCGCCGGATGCAATGCCGATGCCGATCTGAATCTGACCTTTGTTTTGTATGGCGCGTTGGTCATTGAATACTTTGAGCAGTTCGATCATTTCCAGCGCGGCGCGCACTGCACTTTCGCTGTGTGCCTCATGATACACGGGCGCGCCGAAGATCGCCATCAGCCCATCGCCTTCCATCTGATTCACGGTGCCGTTGTTGCTGGTGATGGCGTCGAACATCAATGCAAAATAACTGTTGAGCATTTCAATCGTGTCTGAGGGTTCCTGCTTTTCGCTGAGCGTTGTGAATGAACGAATATCCGCGAACATCACGGAAGCAGTCACATATTTTCCGCCAAGTGAAAAGCCTTCGCGCAAAAGTTGCTCCGCCACTTCGGGGGTGGCAAAGGTGCGGAATAATTTTCTTTGCTGGTCGCGCAGCCTCTTTTTTTCCAAACTTGTATTCACGCGCGCACGCAGCAAAACGGGGTTGAGCGGTTTGACCAGATAATCATCCGCGCCCATCTCGATACATTTCACCACGCGGTCGAGTTCATCCGAAGCCGAGGTCATGATGACGGGCAGATCGCGCAGATCGTTATCATTGAGCATGGCCTCAAGCACCTCAAAGCCGTTCATTTCAGGCATATCAATATCGAGCAGAAGCACATCGAATGTTTTCGTGCGCAGCATTTCCATAGCCACTTTGCCATTCTCAGCAGTGAAAACGAAATGACCATTCTGTTCGAGTGCATGTGTTAACAGCAGCCGGTTGAGGCGGTTGTCATCCACCACGAGCATGTGACCAGGTTCGTGCGCAGGTTTCATGACTTCAACTCACTTAATTCTTTGCGAACGGACTCATACGCTTCTTCCAACGCCCTCAGCCTGTCTCCCGTTTCGTTGAGCTTGTTTTCCTTCCCAAGTATTTCCAGTTCCTTCGCAAGCGCGAAGAGTTCATTCGCACCAAACGTGGCCGCATTCGATTTCAGCGAGTGCGCGGCGCGGCGGAATGAATCCACGTTGTTCACCTTGAGCGCGGACCCCATTTCTTCGATGAGTTTTGGCGAGTCATCGAGGAAAGTGTCTATCAATTCATTGATGAATTCTGCACCAGACATTTGTTTGAGTTCGTCGAAAGTTTTTTCGTCAATTACGGGCATGGTGATCTCCGGCCCTCACCCACTCCCAAGGAGAGAGGGGACTCGCTTCTCTGATGAAGAAGGATTTGGGATGATGGGAATTTTATTTCCTCTCGGCTTTCAGCAACGCTTCAACCAACTCATTGACCCGGATGGGCTTGCTGATGTAATCCTCCATGCCAGCTGCAAGGCACATTTCGCGGTCGCCTTCGAGGGCGTTGGCGGTCATGGCAATGATACGCGGTTGTGTGATGTTGGCCAGATTGCGGATGCTGCGCGTGGCGTCCAGGCCGTCCATTTCGGGCATCTGCACATCCATCAAGATGACGTCATATTTCTGCCGTTCGATGGATTCTACTGCCTCAATACCGTTCGATGCAACGTCTGCGCGGTAGCCCATTTGCAAAAGGATGCGCAGCGCGAGTTTTTGATTCACAGCATTATCTTCGGCCAGCAAAATGCGCAAGGGATGTTTTCTGCCAAGCTCCACGTCCATGACCGCTTTAACGGGTTCCGCTTTCGGGGAGATAACGTTCCCGGCGAAGAGACCTGCCAAAGCATCGTAAAGATGCGAGGGCTTGAGGGGTTTCGTCAGATAGGCGGCGAA
>JAXIPJ010000017.1:0-1858 GCA_045402985.1 Anaerolineales bacterium | reverse complement strand
AACTTGGGTGAATACCAGTTGGTTCACCATCAGTGATGCGGCTCACTTCATCGAGTTGGATTGGCGGGCGGCGACAGCAGTTGGTGCAAATAATGGCGGCTTGACGCTGTGGATAGATGGCATTCAGCAAGCTGACCTGACTGGAGTGGATAACGACACTTGGCGGATCGATCGTGTCCGTCTAGGAGCGGTAGGTGCAATAGGCAGCGGCACCAGTGGAACGTACTACTTCGATGCCTTCGAGTCACATCGCCAAACATATATTGGTCCATAATTTGAATATGCTAGCTTAAGGAAAACAGGCATCAGGAATTGAACTGATGCCTGTTTTATCAGCGGCTCTTGTAACCGTGGCGTATTCGGGCGTTGTAACCAAACTGTAAGGTCGCTGTCTTGTATGGGAATTCAAATGACTGGGATTCCAGTCTCCCAGTGTTCGATTCTTTTACAGAGTGCCGCATGCATGTCTGACATACCTATCTAAACTGGAAAGATAAAGTTTAGCCTGCAATTTATTCCAAAAAGTTTAGTAAATAATGAGACATGCGGTAAGTAAGTGAATATTCCCGGGCTGAAGTGCAGGTGACCAGACGCTGAGAATGCCGGGAAGTTCGAGATGCAGCCAGCATCCGTTTGCCTGTATTAAAAATCCAATAGTTATAGAGAGAGTAGTATGGCCAGTCATCCACAGATAAAATCTCCTTTAGTTCGCGCCCTTTTGATCACGGGGCTGATCCTGCCGGCCATCCTGCCGGTGAGTGCCTTTATTTCAGCGCAGGGGGAAATGGCTCGTTTTTCCGAAGCACATTTTATTTATCCTTCTGAATTCGGGGTCACAAACCCCCAGGGCATGGCCTTCTTTCCGGACGAGAATTCGTTCATCGTGTGGAGCGCGGGGCAGGGCGCAAATGCGATCACCTTATATGAGCAGGGGCGCGGGAAGATCACACTGCCGCAACAGCCCATGGACCCGCTGGGCGCGGCCTTCGATAACAAGAGCAAAAGCCTGTTCTTCCTCGGCGCGGGGAATACGGAACTATCGAAGATTTCCACAAAACAGGCGGGCTTGCCGGATCTAGCCAACACAAGTGTGACAAGCTTCGATATCAGGTCATTTGACCTTCAGAATGCGCAGGGCCTGACCTTCGACCCGGCGACAGGGCGGCTCTTCATTCTTGACGCGCGCCGGCCTCAGGTTCTGGTAGTTTCGCCTGATCCCGCGCAGGGATTCGATGGTGCCAGCGCCGCGGCAGCCAACCGGATCGGGCGCGTAGACATCGGGTCCATCTCGCGCGCTGTGTTGCGTGGCATCGCCTTCAATCCGAACAATGGACATCTGTATGTGGGCAGTCCCACTGAAAAGAGAATCTACGAGATCACTGAGGCGGGGGAGTGGGTCACCACCTATGACGTCAGCGACCTGCCATTGCAAGACGCGTCCACGATGCTGTTCGCCCCTAGCCGCGATGCGACGGATGACCCGAACATCATGGATCTCTACGTGCTGGATGGCGGGTCGAGCGCGACCGAAACTTCCGCAGCGGGAACAACTCAGAAACTGACGGCACAGCAGAGTGGCCAGATCGCTGAACTTTCCCTTCAGATTGCCTTGGGGCTTCCTGCTGGTACGACATTGTTGCCCACCACATTGGTGCATATCATTGATACTTCAAATGCCGCATGGAGTCCCTCCGCGCCGGACACCTCGGGCGTTGACTACTGGCCCCTAACCGGCAGGCTTCTGATCAGTGATAGCGAAGTCGAGGAGATGCCGAATTACTTCCAGGGAAAAAACGTATTTCAATCAACGACCTCCGGCACATTGGTGAGCACTTGCAGTACGACATCTTTCTCAACT
>JAXIPJ010000136.1:0-12373 GCA_045402985.1 Anaerolineales bacterium | reverse complement strand
GGAACTGCTGCTCGAACGGATCTCAGCGATCACCAGGCAAAATATTTCTGCTGATGAAAAACTTCAGCGTATGATCCGTGAATATTTACAGATCCTGGTTGAGAATATCGACCTCGCCTCCGTCCTGCTTTTTGAGCATCGCTCACTGGAACGCAGGCAGCGCACCCGTCACATCCCGAACCGCGACAAATTTGAATCCCTTTGGAAAGATGTCATCATCGAAGGTGTGGACAAGAGGATCTTCACTTGTGAAAATCCCGGTGTTGCCACGCGCGCCCTGCTCGGCATCATGAATTGGACCATTACCTGGTATCGTCCCGATGGCGAACTAACCATCGAGCATATCGCAGATCAGTATTCGAATCTGCTCTTGAATGGGTTGCTCAAATGAGTGCCAACGTTTCTTTTGCCAGTTTCGAATCTTCGGGCGGGGTGAAGGTCCACCGCATCCCGGTTGAAGCCTTCCCCGGATTTTGGGCGTACACTTATGTTGTTCACTACGATGAGAATAATTATTTGATAGATTGCGGTTCGGGCACCGAATCATCTCATGCTGATCTTTTGAACGGATTAGAACAGGCGGGACTCCAACCTTTGGATCTAACTCACATCCTTTTGACTCACGCACATATCGATCATTACGGTGGGCTCTCCAAACTCAAACCTCTTACGGATGCAAAAATTGGATGTCACGGATTGGATGTGCAGACGGTGGCGCATCATGAAGCCAGACTCGCACTCACCAGCCGCCGCCTCGCTTCTTTCCTCGCCGAAACCGGACTCGCTAAAGAGGAAACTGAGACTCTCCTCAACATCTACCGTTTTACAAAAGCCATTTACCAGTCTGTTCCAGTTGATTTCACCTATGAAGCCATGGACATGCGTGTTGGTCCATTTGAAATTATACATCTGCCCGGGCATTGTCCAGGTCATATAGCGATTCGGCTCGACGACATCATATTCTGTGGTGACATGGTCGTAGAAGGTGTCACACCACATCTCTCTCCGGAAGCGATCGGTCCCTATAACGGACTCGATCACTATCTTGAATCACTTAATCGCTTTCAAAACTGGGCAAAAGACGCGCGTCTGATCTTGAACGGGCACGATGATGTCATCACAGATATCATCGCAAAGGTCGAAGCTACACATCAGAACCTGATCCGCCGCATGGGCAAGGCAATCGACACGTTGAGAGAACCGCTCACCATTGCGGAAGTCTGTGTCGCCGTCTATGGCGGGACAGGTGGATATCAACAATTGCTCGTCATCGAAAAAACGGGCGCGTATATGGAATATTTTTATGGACGCGGCCTGATCGAAATCACAAATTCGGCTGAAGTGGAACATGGAATGCCTGCACGTTACCGAAGATTGCGAGAGATCGCCGATGATGAAATATTATCGAAACAGAAGCTCTCGGTGGTCGAGTAGTTCCGAGCGCGAGCAAGGAACGTATCGAGACCACTATGAACCAAAAATATTATCTTTGATGCTTACGAATGGTCTCGATATGGGCTTCGCCCTACTCGACCACCGGAGAATTATTAACAAGGAAAGAAATTATGTACTCATTTGACCCAACTGAAGAACAACAGATGCTTGTTGATGCTATAAACAAATATGCATTGAACAACTTACGAGTCGCCGCGCGTGAGGCGGAGGAAAGCCGCGGACTCCCAAAAAGACTTGTCAGCAAAGGCTGGGAGATCGGGTTACTGCAAGCATCCATGCCTGAATCATATGGCGGCTTCGGCGAGCGCAGTGCGGTCACTGGTGCGCTTGCCCTCGAAGAGATGGCATTTGGTGATCTGGCTGGCACTTTGGCTGTGATGACGCCATCTCTTTTTGCGACGCCGATTTTGCTGGCGGGCAGTGAAGAGCAAAAGCAAATATATCTGCCAGGGGTCATCGCGGGCGAATGGAGTGATTACACCGCCGCGCTGATCGAATACGCGTTTGACTTCGATCCTAATGAATTGAAAACGACTGCGACTCTCAAAGTCGATGAATATGTTCTCAATGGCGAGAAGGCATTTGTCCCATTTGCGAACGATGCAAAATTTGTTCTTGTGTACGCCAATCTCGATGGACAAACACAAGGTTTTATCGTCCCAAAAGATTTAGCTGGATTAACGGTCCACAACGAACGCGAAAAACTAATGAGCCTGAACGCGCTTCCGTTATATCGTGTCAAGTTGGATAATGTGAAAGTCCCCGTTTCGAATCGACTCGGAGGCGCATCGGGTCATGACTTTGAGTCGATTCTCGCTTCGATGCGCGTTGCCAACGCTGCGCTCGCTGTTGGTGTGGCGAATGCCGCATTTGAATATTCACGTGATTATGCAAAAGAACGTGAGGTGTTCGGTGTAAAGGTTGCGCAGAAACAAGCGATCGCGTTCATGCTCGCCGAAATGCGGACAGAGATCGAAGCCATCCGTTTACTCACCTGGTCTGCCGCCTGGAAACTTGACACACAGAAATCAGATGCCTGCATTGAGGCTTACCTTGCGTCCACTGGCGCGGCAGATATGGCCATGATGGTCACAGACCGCGCCGTGCAGATCCTTGGCGGGCACGGATATATCCGCGAACACCCCGTTGAAATGTGGATGAGGAATGGTCGCGGATTCGCGATGTTGACGGGATTAGCCATCGTGTAAGCACGGAAACAGGTAAACAAGTACGCATACGTCTACCTGTTTACCTGTGTACTTGTCTACTTGTCTACTTGTATACGTAAGGAGAAACCATGCCTATCGAATTTGAAGTACCCAAACCGATCGTACAAACGCAGTTCATGTTGAAGACTGTTGCAGATGAAATGATGCGTCCACGTTCACGATATTTCGATGAACATGAGCATGAGATCCCATGGGATTATATTGAGTTCATGCACCTGGCGATGAAGGCCTCTGGCGGGAGCAGTCTTGCTCCGCGTGAGAACGGAAACGGAAAAGTTGACAGTGAGCAAGAAAAGCGCCCGTCGATTGGATATCAATTGATTGCCGCGCAAATTGAGTCTCTGGCGTATGGTGATTTGGGGATGTATCACTGCCTGCCAGGTGGCGCACTGGGCGCGGCAGCTGTCTATGCGGCGGGGACACCTGAACAAAGAGAAAAATTTCTTGCAAGGTTCAAAGACGAAAAGCCGACCTTTGCTGCAATGTGTATCACAGAAGCAGGGGCAGGCTCGGATAATTCAGCCATTCGCACACGCGCGATCTTGGATGAAAAGACGAACGAGTGGGTCATCAATGGTGAGAAGATATTTGTCACTGGCGGTGATAAGTCATTTAGTGAGTATGAAAAACTCGGGAACGGATTTATTGTCGTCTGGGCAACGATTGACCCGTCTGCTGGGCGGGCGGGGTTGAGGGCGTTTGTCGTCGAAAGCGGAACGCCTGGGGTAAGAATTGTTAAGTTGGAACATAAACTTGGAATAAGGGTCAGCGATACGGCCACCATCTCGCTGGTGGATGTGCGTGTTCCGTGTGATCATCTTCTTGGCACTCCAGTGGTCGTTGAAAAATCAACTTCAGGCTTCAGGGGTGCGATGGCAACCTTCGATGCGACGCGGCCCCTCGTGGCGGCATCCGGCATAGGTGTCGCGCGAGCCGCTCTCGAATTCCTGAAGGAAAAACTGACAGAGAACGGAGTCCAGATCCGCTATGGATTGCCGCGTCAGAAGTTATCCAACATCGAGCGCGAAGTAATTGATATGGAGATCACGCTCAAGTCCGCGTGGCTGATGGTGATCAAGGCGACGTGGATGGCGGACAACAAAAAGCCGAACGCGCTGGAGGCGTCGATGAGCAAGGTGAAGTCTGGCGATGTGACGACAAAGATCACGCAGAAGGTCGTTGAGATTTTGGGCCCACTCGGGTATAGTCGCGAGTTCCTGGCTGAGAAATGGATGCGCGACGCGAAGATCACGGATATTTATGAGGGGACGGGGCAGATCAATCGGCTTGTGGTCGCTCGGCAGATTTTGGGTTATAGCGGAAGTGAGTTGAGGTAAGCGAGTAATTTGTAATTGGGTAATTGGTAAGTGGGGATTGGCGAATCGGCGGTTAGTGCGGTGATTGAGTAGGCGATGTTCGTCCGCAGTATCGAAACTACAAGGTAACGGAAATAATTTGCTTATTTGGTGGTCTCGATACGTTCCTCGCTGTCGCTCGGAATTACTCGACCATCGAGGAGAAGTGGATATATGAAATATCAAATACACAAAGCAGTAGTTATAGGTTCTGGCACGATGGGTGCGGCGATTGCGGCGCATCTGGCGAACGCGGGTGTGCCTGTGACGTTGTTGGATATCGTTCCGGAAGGTGCAACGGAAAAATCCGCGCGCAATAAGATCGTTAATGAAGGCTGGGATCGTTGCTTGAAAGCCAGGCCTGCAAATTTGATGTCTGCCGAGTTGAAGACTCTAGTCAAACTTGGCAATCTCGAAGATGACTTTGGCGCGGTGGCGGAGGCGGATTGGATCGTCGAAGCCATTGTCGAAAACCTGAAAATTAAACAAGAATTGATGGCGCGCATTGACGAAGTGCGCAAGCCTACCGCAATTGTCTCCACGAACACGTCTGGCATCCCGGTGCGTGATATTGCTGAGGGACGTTCGGAGGAATTTAAGAAGCATTTTCTTGGGACACATTTCTTCAATCCGCCGCGCTATTTGAAGTTACTGGAGATCATCCCGACAAAAGATACAAGTAAGGAAGTTGTTGAATTTATTTCGTGGTTTGGTGAATATCGCCTGGGTAAAGGAATTGTGTTGTGTAAGGATACGCCCAATTTCATCGGTAATCGCGTCTTCTTTGGCATGAGCACTTTTGGAATGAACTACATCCTTGAGAATGATTACACAGTGGATGAAGTGGATGCACTCACTGGTCCGCTGATGGGGCGACCGAAGACAGCGACTTTTCGCCTGGCGGATCTGGTTGGGCTGGATGTTTGGGAACATGTGGGCAAGAATCTTGGACCCGCAATTCCGCATGACAAGCTGGGTCAGCAATATTTGGCAGAAGAAAAGCCAAAGGAATTATTACGGACAATGATTGAGCGCAACTGGCTTGGCAATAAAACCAAAATTGGGTTCTATAAAGAAGTACGCAATGCAGATGGTAAAAAAGAGTTCTGGTCGCTGGACTTGAAGACTTTTGAACACGTGAAACCAGCCAAGCCGAGATTCGATTCTGTCAAAGCGGCGAAAGATGTCGAAGTTTTGGGAGACAGGCTCAAGGTCCTGTTGGAAGCGCCTTCGGCTGATAAGGCGGCGCAACTGATCAAAGCGCTCACGTTTCAAGGTTTCCAATACGCGTCGTCCATCATCCCGGAAGTTGCGGATACGGTGAAGCCAGTTGATGACGCAGTCCGTTGGGGATTCATGCATGAGGCGGGCCCATTTGAGATGTGGGATATGCTGGGAGTCGAAGAGACGGTGAAGCGTATGAATGCGGCGGGATACCCGCCGGCGAAATGGGTGCATGCAATGCTCAAGGCGGGGATCGATTCGTTCTATCAATACAAGCGCAGCAGTCCTACGGATAGGAATGGCGATAAGGTTGGCGTATATGATGTTGTCAAAGAGAAGTATGCGAAGTTGAAAAAAAATGAGGGTGCGGTCATTTTGAAACAACAAAAGATCGTGGCGCAAAACGCTGGCGCGACTTTGCGCGATATGGGCAACGGTGTGGCGTGTCTTGAGTTTCACACAAAAATGAACTCGCTCGACGAAGATATTATGAATATGACTGTTCAAACGTTTGACCATCTTGAACAGGATTTTGATGGTCTTGTGATCGGCAACGAAGCGGAGAATTTCAGCGCGGGCGCAAATCTATTTATGATGGTGGTCGGCGCGCAACAAGGCATGTGGGAAATGCTGGATGGCGCGGTGCGAAAATTGCAGGACATGAACATGTTGATGCGTTATTCGCCCAAGCCTGTGGTCGTCGCGCCAGCGGGCCTCACTCTCGGCGGTGGGTGCGAGATCACGATGCATGCGTCACGCATCGTTGCTGCGACTGAAACTTATATCGGGCTTGTTGAATTAGGGGTGGGTGTCATTCCTGCTGGCGCGGGGACAAAGGAAATGCTACGTCGCATCGTGAACCCTGTGATGAGAATTGAAAATGCTGATCCGCTTGCCGCGCTCCAAAAGGCATTTTTGCAAATGGGTCAGGCGAAGGTTGCCACCAGCGCAGAAGAAGCGCGTGGCATGAATATTTTGAGTCCACAGGACCGCATTGTGTTGGATCGAAGTCATTTGCTCACCGAAGCGAAGAAAGAAGTCTTGCACATGGTCGCGTCGGGATACAAACCACCCGCGCCTGAATTAATTTATGCGGCTGGTCGTGATGCGCTTGCCGCTATCCGCATTGGCGCATGGATGTTCAAGGAAGGTCAATACATCACGCAATACGATCATCACGTGGCGGGCAGGCTTGCCTATGTGATGTGTGGTGGTGAACTGACGCGTCCGCAGTGGGTGAGTGAGCAATATATCCTCGATCTTGAACGCGAAGCCATTCTCTCGCTTTTTGGTGAAGAAAAGACACAGGCGCGTATGTGGTCGATTTTGCAATCGGGGAAGCCGTTGCGTAATTAGAGAATTAGAGATTGGAGAATTTTCAAATCCTCCAATCTCTTGCAAAGGAGTAAATTATGAAAGATGCCGTAATCGTATCCGCAGTACGGACTCCCGTTGGAAAAGCAAAACGCGGAGGACTGGCCACGGTTCGTCCTGACGAAATGGCTGCCACCGTTATCCAGGCTTTACTCAAGCGGACGCCCAATCTTGACCCCGCTGAAATCGAAGATGTAGTCATCGGATGCGCCTTCCCCGAAGGCGAGCAGGGACTCAACATGGCGCGCATGATCGCGTTACGTGCTGGTCTGCCTGACTCGGTTCCCGCTGAGACGATCAATCGTTATTGTGCTTCGGGTGTGCAATCCATCGTGCATGTGGCTTATGCGATTCAATCCGGTCAAATCGAAATTGGAATCGCAGGTGGCGCTGAGTCGATGACGATGATCCCGATGACGGGATTCAAGTTCTCGCCGAATCCATATTTCGCGCAAGACTTGCCGCATTACTACACCAATATGGGACTGACTGCTGAGAATGTCACAGTCAAATATGGGATCAGCCGTGAAGATCAGGATGATTTCTCGTTACAGAGTCATCAGAAAGCTGCGCAGGCTGTGAACTCAGGATTGTTCGATCCTGAACTTGTACAAATTGATGTCGAAGTGACCGAACTGGGTGAACATGAAAAGCAGATCAAGAAGAATTTTGCAGTGAAGCGTGATGAGGGTCCACGTGCGGATACGAATATGGATGCATTATCCAAGCTCAAGCCTGCCTTCAAGGAAGGCGGAGTGATCACAGCTGGTAACTCATCGCAAATGTCCGATGGCGCTGCGGGAGTTGTAGTGATGTCCGCAGAGAGAGTCGCGCAGCTTGGACTTACTCCATTGGCGCGCTTTGTTTCGTTTGCGGTCGGAGGCGTCCCGCCTGAATTGATGGGGATTGGCCCAATCGTGGCGATCCCCAAAGCGCTCAAACTTGCGGGCCTTACGCTAAACGATATTGATTTGATAGAATTGAATGAAGCCTTTGCCGCGCAATCGCTGGCTGTCATCCGCACACTTGACGTGGACGATACTAAAGTTAACGTCAATGGCGGAGCGATCGCTCTCGGTCATCCGCTCGGATGCACGGGTTCGAAATTAACCACTCAACTGATCTATGAAATGGGTCGTCGCAAATCGAAATATGGAATGGTCACAATGTGTATCGGTGGTGGTATGGGTGCCGCGGCGATATTTGAAAATTTACAAAATTAGTTTTGTAGAGGCACAGCAGAATGCCCCTACGCAATAATTATAAGGAGAAATAGAAATGCCCCTCACGATCTCAGAACTCATGGAAAAAATGCCGGGCGCGTTCATCCCCGAAAAAGCGCAGGGTGTGGATGCTGTGATTCACTTCAAGTTTACGGGGGAAGAAGCTGGGGAGTGGAATGCCACGATCAAAGACGGCAAAGTGGATGTCGCTCAGGGCATTCCGCGCAAACAACCGAACATGACTCTCACGGCCGATTCCAATGATTATGTGAAGATCATCATCGGTGAAATGGACGGTATGCAAGCCTTCATGCAAGGTAAGATCAAACTGGGCGGTGACCTAAACCTGGCCATGAAGTTGATGCAGATGTTCAAAGTTCGTTAATTCGTATAAAACTTGCAGGATATAGTCATGCAAGTTCATAATGACCGAGAATCGCGATAATATACGAGCACGATCCAACCAGGGAATGGTTGGGTAATTATTTTTGCTGTCAATTGTGTTTTTCCCCATTAGTCGGTTGGTAGAGGCGTACTTGGAAAATTTGCGAAAATATATTCCACTTCTTTGTGGGATTCTGACCAATGCAATCGTCCTGGTACTTATGCATCGCGACTACCCGAATGTGGGACATGATTATCGATACTTTATTCTCCGCATCATTGATACCAAGCTTCATCTCTTAATAAATGGTCCTTCCATTCAATGGTATACGCCCAGTTTTGGTGGAGGTCTTCCTGCATACCCTAATCCCCAGCATATTGAATATTCCCTCATACAATTATTTTCACTATTCCTGAATCCTTGGACTGCGGTGCTGGTTTCTACCTTTGTTATGGGATTGATCGGTTTCATGGTCTTCGAACAATTCCTTACAAAGAAAATGAACTTCCATTGGACAACCAGCACGCTGGGCGCTGTCTTTTTCATCGGCAACGGTTTTTTTATTGAGCATATGATCGTAGGTCACGTTGGGCACCAACTATTTCCCCTTGGCGCGATAATCCTGTATGCTGCATTGGACAATCGTCTCGCCTTGCTCAAAGCCATTGCGTTGATTGCACTTGTTGTAGCAATGATGGTCCATCAGACAGGTTTTTATGTCATTGTCATTCTTGGGCTTTCTTTCCTGATAACCATTCCGTTAGTCCGTTTATACAATTACGAGATATTCAGCCCTGACCTTGCTGTTCGTAAACTCGTTTTTGGCCTTATATTGGCTGGTCTGATGGCCAGTTCCAAGATATATGCCGTCCTCTCGTTGATGCATTTTTTTCCACGTATTACAAGTGATACATATTCCATTGGTTTGTTTCAAGCTTTGACCGGTCTGGTTGCTCAATTGCTTGGAGTCATGTTTTTCATTCCTTTCCTGTTGGTCGCACAGCAAGATACATCCCTGCTCTCCGGTTCTCTTTCCAATATTACAGGGGCACATTTCGGAATTTGGGAGACGGATATTGGGCTTTCACCCGTTTTGATTATCCTGCTGTTCTTCAGTTTGGCGCGATTAATAGCGACTGTTAGAAAAAGGCGAGCTGAGAAATTTAATTTCTCCTCGAAATTTATCACCTGCATAATGTTTTTTATTGGTTTTTGGGTGACAACTGAAATGACACTCGCAAGGGGGTTGATTTATTCTTATATCAAAGACCTTCCCATTCTTCAATCCATGCATGTAAATGTCCGTTTGGCCGCAGGATTTATCCTTCCATTGGTGCTGGTGGGAGTGATGGAATATGAAATTGTGTCGCGTGCAAGGCACCGCCAAACTATTTTTATGATTGCGGCAGGACTGTCACTACTATTCCTATTCAGCTACAATTTTCTTTCGGCCGATGTACATTCCCGCCATTATGATTTGACACGTACTTTACAGACAGATGCGGCCATAAACAGCGGCGAAAGGTTTCCGATTTCCCATGTAGCCGATATTGATGAGGAAGCGGTCTTCCTTGAAAATGCAACCAACATTTTGCGTTACGAGCCGCTTTTTAGTGAGTATGATCGTATTCAAGGCTATAAACTGAAAGATATTTTCATCCAGGTTCGGCCGGGTGCAGTCACCGACAAGGACGGCATTTATTTCAACATGACCAACCCTGCCAGCCTGGTTTTTCCGCGGGAAAACAAGCTTCAGCTTTTCGAGCGCATAAGGGTTAGTGAAGAGGATGAATTGCATGCCTTTGTCGAACGGAGGCAACCGGATTGGAAAATTCCTCTCATTCAGGAAATTCTTAACTGGGTCTCGCTGGCCACGCTCGTTATAGCAATCGGTCTTGTTTTCTTCCCATTTGGCACAAGACGATTCGATACTTTCGCAACATAAAATCCTTTTCTAAAGAACGACACCAAAATACTCTCTTAAGAGATCACGGTCTTCATGCTCATCTTTGATGAGATGTTCCGAGCGCTGACCATTCGTTGTAACGATCAGGCGTCCAGCCTCCAGTGAGACACGGCCGTCGGGCGTTGCTTTACTGATAATACTTTTGTGCGTGAAGCTCGATTCAGGGGATGTCTGATGGTACAGGCAAGCGGATTCATACTCGGCCGGAAAATTGTGCGGCTGCAGGTCAAAGAAATATTGACGCTCCCATGACCCATCGTAATTTTTCTGCCATGTGATATATCCATCGGACGTTTTCTCCAGCCGATACGCACGCCGCCCTTGTACCTGTTCACCGTGCTCAAAACTCAGTGGTTCATTGAATGAGTCTCCAAAGCCTACATCTACCAGCCAACGCGTGGTCTCATGTGGAATCCTCACCAACAGGGCCAGATGATCAAAGTCAATGCCGAGATTTCCTTCACTATTGAATACACGTGCATTGAGATAGATCACGTCGAATCCGATTTGTTTCAACAACCACGCGAAGAGGCCGTTGAGCTCGTAGCAAAATCCGCCACGCTTGCGGATGATGATCTTCTCCCATAAGGATTCTTCGCTCAGTTGAATGGGGCGTTTCAGCCCAATATCCAGATTCTCGAAAGGTACAGTCAGCAAGTGGGCGAACTGTAACCCATGCAGAGTTTCGGCGTCTGGTTTTACAGAAGCAGAGTAGTTCAGGCGGGCAAGGTAGGTGGGAATATTCATGAGCTGAAATTATACCTGGTGCCTCAAAGCCACATTTCTTTACGAATAAGTGTAGAGGAGCAAAATGCAAGGTGCCAGATTCTGCAAGTGGCTGAAGCTTAGCGAAGGCACAAGTCAGCAGGCCAGGATGAATTCTTCAAATTGGGAGTTGGCATGATCAGAACAGCATCTGATATTCAATCGATACAGGGGCAATTTCGGGATGTACATACGCTCCTGATGAATGTTATGGATGCCCTTTCGCGCAATGGCAATCCGATCGTGTCTACAGCCATTCAGGATGTGACGCGCGTTTCGGAGAAAGTACGGAAACTGGAGTTGGGCGTCAACGAGCATGCCAGGGTGCGGCAGAGTCAACTGGGGGCGCTGATGGGCATCGGGCGTGTGATTAACTCGTCCCGCGGGTTGCAGCGGGTACTTGAGGAAGTGATGGATACGTTGATCGCGTTGATGCGTGCCGAACGCGGCTTCCTGATGTTACGCGATCCACAAGATGGGATATTGAAACCCGAGATCTCGCGCGGTATTGATCATCTCAAACTGGATGAGGAGATTATTAAGGTCAGTCAAACAATTGTGAGGAAAGTGTCATCAACCGGAGAATCGGTATTGACTACTAATGCCCAGGCAGACCCGCGCTTTGAAAACCAGATGAGCGTGGCGACCTATCAACTGCGTTCCATACTTTGCGCACCATTGAAGCTTAGGAACGAGATGATTGGCGTGATCTATGTGGATAACCGCGCACATACGGGCATCTTTCGGGAAAGCGATCTCGAACTGATCAACGCATTTGCCGATCAGGCTGCGGTGGCGATTGATAACGCGCGGCTGTTCGATGATCTGCAGGCCAGCAATCGCGAACTGGAAAAAGCGTATCAGGCCACACTGGAGGGCTGGGTGCGTGCTTTGGATATGCGCGACAAGGAAACTGAAGGGCACACGCAACGCGTGACCAAACTTACAGAAAGGCTGGCCAGATCGATGGGCGTGGATGGGGATGAGCTACTGCATATCAGGCGTGGAGCGCTGCTGCACGACATTGGCAAGATGGCGATCCCGGACGGGATCCTGCTCAAGCCTGGCAAGCTCACAGACGATGAACGGCTGTTGATCCAGCAGCACCCGGTGTATGCCTATGAAATGCTTAACCCCATTGATTTCCTGTTACCTGCCATTGACATCCCTTATTGTCATCACGAAAAATGGGATGGTACCGGTTATCCGCGTGGCTTGAGTGGGGAGGATATTCCTTTTTCAGCCCGCATTTTCCCGGTCATTGACGTGTGGGATGCACTGATCTCAGACCGCCCTTATCGCAAAGGACTCCCGCAGGATGAGGTGCGCCAGTATATTCACGCAGATTCCGGGAAGCATTTTGACCCTCGCGTAGTGGACGCGTTTTTCGAGCTGGG
>JAXIPJ010000063.1:0-7538 GCA_045402985.1 Anaerolineales bacterium | reverse complement strand
AAGAACTTTCCCACAGTCTCACCTGGAGTCAACAATAGAAGGTAGTTCTGGGCAAGACATCATGAAAAACCTGACTGCAACCATAATCTGTCCGGAATGGGGGTTTGCCAAAGCGGGACAGCTGCCGCTCGATACCTTAGTAATTTTGTGTCGGTGCGCCAGTTGCGGAACGTGCTTCGTCCTCTAGCTGGCAATTGCTGTGGCTACTCTTCAGATGCGGACGAGCACTATCCATCGAAGCAGAGGGAAGAGCAGGTAGATGGTGAAGCGTGCCCTGGCAAAGTGCCGGGGATTATAAGATCGAGTCCACGGATGGGGATTGACAATCTGATCTCCCCATTCGGGGATGACGACGGGTACGGCCTAAATGGAGCAAGGTAATCTGCACATAAATGTTTATTTTTGGCAAGAGCGCTCGCCGTTGTGAAAAAATGTGCCAAAGAGACTCCTCTTCGATGCGAGCGTACCATATATCCCTTGATTTTCTGCCTCAAGAGTTGTATAGTTCACAGCACAATCGGAATATAAGGGAAAATCAAGCCAGTTTCTAATCTTGCCAGAGAATAACTGATCTGTTCATTCCGAAATGGCATCCAGCATTGAGGGACAAAATATGAAAAAACTCGCTACTCGCAATTTCTCCAATCTCGGTTTTGGCTTGTCTATCATCGTTATGCTCATTGTGGTTGTCTTCGCCGCGATCAATCTGCGTGCGCTGATTGAAAGTAACAGCAAGGTCAGCCACACGCTGATCGTCCTACGAACACTTGACAAAACGCTTGCCCTGCTCACCGACTCCGAAACAGGCCAGCGCGGCTATATCATCACAGGTGAAGAGCGATTCCTTGAAGCTTATAATGCCGCTGTTTCGCCCAATAATGGCATCAGCCAGTATTTACGGGAATTACGACAACTGACAAGCGATAATCCCAACCAACAACAGCGTCTTGATTTACTGGATCCACTGGTTACAGAAAAACTCGCGTTCATACAGGAAACCATTGATTTGAGGAGAAACGAGGGATTTGATGCCGCCCAGAATGCCGTACTCACCGACAAAGGCAGGCAGATCATGGACAATATTCGTCAATTGCTTGCCGAAATGCAGAACGAGGAGGAAGAACTCCTCCAGCAACGATCAAACGCGGCATTCGCCAGCCTGCAAAACACACTTCTCACCCTGGTGATAGGCGCGGGGTTGAGCATTTCCCTGTTGTCGCTTTCTTATTACATGGTCAATCGTGAAGTCAATGTGCGGCGGCGGGCTGAAGAGGCTTTACAGCAACTCAACCGCGAATTGGATAATCGCGTTGAGCAACGCACTGCGGAACTGGCAGCGGCAAGTGAACGCTACATCAACACCCTCGACAATATATTGGAAGGTTGCCAGATCATTGGCCTTGATTGGCGCTATCTCTACGTTAACAATGCCGTTGCCAGGCAGGGCCGCAGAACACGGGAGGAATTACTGGGTCATACGATGATGGAGATGTATCCTGGCATTGAGAGCACAGAATTGTTTGCCATTCTGCGACGCTGCATGGAGGAACGCATTCCATTTCATTGGGATAACAAATTTACTTATCCTGACGGTTCGACGGGTTGGTTCGAACTTAGCCTTCAGCCTGTGCCCGAAGGAGTATTCATACTCTCTATTGACATCAGCGAGCGCAAGCGTGCGGAGGCGGCTGTTGCCGCCACCCTAAAACGTTTTCAGTCACTTATCGAGCATGCCCCAGACGGCATAGCGCTGTTAGGGCAAGACGGAAGGCTTCGTCAGATCACGCCCTCTACGGAACACATTTTGGGATATATGCTCGACGAGGCGGAAAGTCAGGATCCAGCCTTGCTGACCCACCCTGACAACCTACCTGACCTCCTGACACTACTAAATGACTTAATTCAGAATCCAGACAAAGTTGCCATTACCCAATATCGCTTCAGGCACAAGGATGGTTCCTGGCGCTGGCTGGAAAGCACCATCAGTAACTTGATTGCTGAACCCAGTGTAGAAGCTATTGTCTTTAATTATCGTGACATCACCGAGCGCAAGCAGGCTGAGGATCAACTAAATTATCATGCCCGCCTGCTGAGGCACATCAACGACGCGGTCATTGCCACAGATGACCAACTCCGCATCACTGCCTGGAACCGTGCGGCCGAGAAGATGTATGGTTGGCCCAGCAAAGAAGTCATGGGGCATAACCTTTCTGAAATTCTGAGCTTCGAACTAACCGACGAACAACGGGCGGAAGCCAGGGAACTTCTTAACGAAAGCATGGCTTCTCGCAGCGAAAGAATCCATCATCGCCGGGATGGGCGAACCATATATGTGGAAACGAATACAATCGCACTTCTCAACCAGCAAGGCAGGATGACAGGTTATGTAAGTGTGCATCGCGACATCACCGAGCGCAAGCGGGCAGAGGAACAGACCCAGCTTCAGCTTCAACGTCTAAAATCTCTGCGCGCGATAGATATTGCCATCAGTTCCAGTTTCGATTTACATTTGACGCTTGATGTTCTGCTGGATCAGGTCATTGCACAACTCAACGCAGATGCGGCGGCAGTATTATTGTTCCACCCGGTTACAAGAACACTTGAATATTCTGCCAGCCGTGGCTTTCGCTCTACAGCCATCCGTGAGGCCAGGGTAAGTTTAGGCGAAGGCTATGCCGGGAAAGCGATCCTCGAACGCCGTATGCTCCACGTCCCAAATTTGATGGAGACAGAGAATGAACTGCCTCGTGCCTTTCTGCTCATGCTAAAAGAGGAAGCTTTTATTGAGTACTATTGTGTGCCGCTCATTGTAAAAGGAGAAGTGAAGGGTGTTCTCGAAATCTTTCATCGTGGTGCTCTTCCTGGCGGACTGGAATGGTTGGATTTTCTGGAGACCCTGGCAGGGCAGGCAGCCATTGCTATTGAAGACTCAACTCTGTTTGAAAACCTGCAACGTTCCAACCGTGAACTGTTCCAGGCTTATGATGCAACGATTGAGGGCTGGTCTCACGCCCTCGACTTGCGCGACAAGGAAACAGAGGGCCACACACAGCGGGTGACTAAAATGACTCTCGATCTGGCTCGCAGATTTGGCTTCACAGATGAACAATTGGTACATATTCGTTGGGGAGCTTTGCTGCATGATATCGGCAAGATGGGAGTGCCAGACAACATCCTGCTCAAGCCCGATAAGCTCACCGAAGCGGAATGGGAAATCATGAAAAAACATCCCACCTTTGCCCTTGAGATGTTATCGCCCATCGCCTATCTGAAATCTTGCCTAGATATTCCGTATTGTCATCATGAGAAGTGGGATGGGAGTGGGTATCCGCGTGGATTGAAAGGGGAGGTGATCCCACTGGCAGCGCGTCTGTTTGCGGTGGTGGATGTGTGGGATGCGTTGCGATCAGACCGGCCGTACCGCGCGGGTTGGTCAGTAGAAAAGACGATTGAGCACATTCGCAGTCAATCTGGAAGTCATTTCGACCCGAAGGTCGTTGAAGATTTTCTGGAGATGGTGGAACAGCCAAATCGGTAACCGCACCTATGACTCAAGACAAGGCAAACTCAAAGGCATGATCATTGTTGCGCTTATCGCCAACAAGAAAACTGGCATCCACGAGTAATGCAAGACTCCTAATAAATGAGCAGTTGGTGGTTTATCATAAGAATTTCAGGCTGCTCAATCATCGGGGCGAACTACCTCTCAAGCTTCCCTTGGAAGATGATAAAGTATTGTAATTGACAAATCGTATCTAATATGAAAACTCAATTTGCAGAAACCTACACGACGGTCTAATACGAGAAATGCCCACCCGAACGTGGAATTATCGAGATATTGGCTTTACTATCATAAGACAGGTGGCTAATTACTTACAGGGGGACCCTGTCGATCTGAGATGTACAATCTAGGTGATGAAATACATCGCAAAATTTCTGCGCAATTCCACCTCGTTTTTGAAAGATGTGCAGAATCAAAAAATACTGATTCTATCTGTCTTCGTCTTTCTGTTTCTGTGTTTGCTCAGCATCCTTGCCAGGGGCGTATCGCACTTTGGCGAAGAGGCTGTAAACCTTGATAATGCGGCGGTAACCTCTGTGTCGGTGACTCCCGGCATCACGCCTACAAAATCGTGGATCAAGATGACAGGTATGTCCTCCCCTATTCCATTGGTGATCAGGACATAAACAGGTCCCGCAGGCTCCTCCTCTGCCCAATCGTATTCGCTCTGGTGCCCGCATAGAGATACAGACAATCGAAATTTTTTGTTATTCGATAAAAGACAAGAGAATGCTATTGAAGGCTTTTCTCAAGATCAGCTACCAAATAAATCCTTATCCTTAAAAATTAATAGATCGAAGGAATTCCATTCGGGCTGGGCGGATTTTTTAAACTCAGAATAATATATTTGGCATGTGACCATAACAACGGTGAGGCAATCTCACCCCAGCGTTGCACCCAGATTGAATAATAGGATGGAACATTTAAGTTTTCAGCAACCTGTTCGGGCAAAGTTAGATTATTTCCTGCACGTGCTTCAATCCAATTTTGGCAGGTCTGGATCTTCTGTTGAAGGCCAGATGCCAGATCCGGACGTTTAGCAGCTAATTCGATGTAATACCATCCGAGCCAGGCAGTCAGCAATATCCAGGCTCCGCCGCCATAATAAGAATCATCGGCGTAACGGTGAAGGCCACCATCACACAGAATGGTTGCTTCGATGTGTTCAACTGTTTTGAGCATGATGGAATCATCGGGAGCGACAATCCCATAGGGGACAGCCAGTCCTAACAGGCTGGCATCGACAGCAGGCGAATCGGGGAATTTTACAAAGTGACCCAACGACTCCGCACCAGCAAGCAATTGTTTTCGAATTTTATCTGTCACCGGTTGGTGACTCTTACCCGTCAATTCAGTATGCGCCTGAAGTCCACCATAGATCGCTGCGAGCGTATATGGGTGAACATGATCCGGGAATTCCTCCCAGCAATCGTAGCAGGGAAGTGACCAGAGTTCACCCAAATAATCGGCCACGAGTTCGGAAGCATCAAATAGTTCTTCTGAGAGCCGCAGTTCAGGGTTTTGCTTATGATGTTCATTGAGCGCCCAAAGCCATGTACCGAAGCCGTCCAGTTGGAAGTTCGGCCAGTTGCCTGGTTCGCCATCCGTTCCATCGAGGCGATATCGCGTGTGCAAAATCTCAGCTTCATTCAGTTTTTCGCCAGAACGCGCTTTGACGAGGCCCGTCCGCACCAGGTCTTTACGCTCATTTACGCGCTCTGCCACCCACTGGTGAAAACGCTGTGCGCTTTCATGCTGACCAGCCAGATCCATGGCATAGGCAATGAATGAGCCATCGCGAAACCAGCAATAATGATAGGTGGGGAAATTGGGGCTGGCAATATAACCGCCGCTCGCTGATTGATTTTCAAGAATTATTTCGATGCTACGTTGATATAAGTCACTCATGGATGGCAACCAACCCTATGAAATTGATTTGTGGAATCTGAAATGTCAGAGTTCCATTGGAGTATTCAAAATTCAATGCCTGGGGCCCATTGATCTGTTCGGGACAGTCCCAGAAGATTTGAGCAGGTCGTTGGGACATTTGAATTTTTGTGGAGACATTCTGGCAGGGCACGGCAGCAGCATGGGATTCGTCCCAACGCGGATGAGTGCCAAGGTTTGTAAAATTCACCAGTTCGAGGACCATCTTTTTGGGATAACTGCGCGCCACAGTCCAAATGGCATCGTCGGTGGAAATGAAACTGGGATTCAATTCGCCCTGCGACCATATTTCTCTCTCGGTCGCGGACAGGGTATAGGGTCTCAACCATTCGCCGTTGCGTACAGTGAAATCTGACAGTCGTCTCAATTCCAAGTAAAGGTCAGGTGAAATTTCTTCATGCTTGGGGAAATACGGATCAGAAAGCAGGCGCACTTCTTCACCCAATTCAATACGCGTGCCGCCACAAGCTAGAATGACTGCATCTGCAAGAAGGTTGTTGGCAGGACGGTCAGATGGCAGGTAGAGCGCGATCACGACAGCCTTTCCATGAGAGAGGCATACTGCGTTCAAAACGATTTCTGCCAGATGACGATACTCCACATCGGGCGGCCAGACTTCAATGTACATAAAATCAGCAGCGGACTCAGCCAAGGCTTCAAGCGGCCAGTTGCCAACGGCGTTGAATAAAATCGTCTGGTTGGGATGCTGGTCAGATGCAGATTGAATGAAATCCGCAAAAGCGCGCGGCAAATCAATGGGATCATGACGCGCGTCCCAGGCGCGCTTGGGGTCACCGTACTGGTCAATGTGCAGGCCGTCAAAGGGAATGCCTCGCAAAGCCCGTGCACCTTCCGACAGTAAATGTTGACTCCATGAACTGCCTGCGGAAGGATCCATCAGCCCGAGGAAGTTTTCACCAAAGGCAATGGTGTTCCCTGCTTCATCATAAAGCGCCCAGTCAGGATGTGCGCGCCAGAAATCGGCAGAGGCGGCATAGATGGCGAGATAAGGCATCGCAACCATGCCAAATTGATGTGCGACATCCACCAGCTTACGAACCGATGCAAGCGAAATCTCACGCCCAAGTGGATCGATGTATTCTTCGGTGGGAGCCAATAACTGGTCGTGACGATACTGCCAGTCGTAAAACTGAAGTCCGTTGATGTGGAAACGCGTCAGTTCTTTCAGAGCAGTTTCAGGGTCCGAGCGAGAGGTGCTAAAGTCAGAGAGAAAGCCGTAGCGGGGGAAATCGGTCCAGCTGGACAGAACATCGAACGCAGTGGATGCCTGAATGGCAGGGGCTTTATTCGTGGGATAAATTACGAGTCGGGCGGAGTATCCTGCTGGTTTTTCGGGAGGTTCCCAATCAATTTGTACTGTTTGAAATCCAGGTTTAATTTGACGTTGGTGTTCGAGAACGATAGGTTGTTCGGTAAGGTGTTGAATGCAAATTCGAAGAGAGATGTCTTGTGAAGCAGATGTTTCAATGTCAATAAGAAACGTGACAGATTCGCCAGGAGAAAAACTTCCTTGCGATGGATAAAAATCAAGAATGCGCATGTTAACCCTTGAGCCCAGTGGTGGAAATGCCTTGCACAAAATGACGTTGGAAGATGATGAAGATGATCAAAACAGGAACCAGCGCGACCAGGGAGGCTGCGAAAACCTGACCCCATTCCGTGAGATGTTCGCTTTGGAAGAGTGCGATGCCGATAGGCAAAGTGCGCTGGCTGGCATTTTTGATCGCCACATTCGCCCAGGCAAATTCCTCCCAGCTATAAAGAAATGTGTTGATGATGACGACAGAAATACCGGGCCATGAAAGTGGAAGAATGATGCTCAGGAAAATCTTCCATGGGCCGGCGCCATCGATGAGCGCGGCTTCCTCGAGATCGCGCGGCACATTCTCAAACACGCCTCTGAGCAAAAAAGTTTGCATGGAGATGTTCATGGTGGTGTAAACCAGAATCAATCCCAGATGATTGAAAAGGCTCAACCATTTGGCGACAATGAACTGCGGAATGATCA
>JAXIPJ010000105.1:0-6246 GCA_045402985.1 Anaerolineales bacterium | reverse complement strand
GCGTAAAGAATACGCCTTGTCAGCTTCGCCTTTTCTGTCTCCTTATCTTGCCTATCATTCATGGGTAAGCGTTTTGGCTGGACTGATACGATATGATTTTGAACTTGTCATTGCTGTTATTGCAATGTGGCTGGTGGCAGTTATCCGAATTATGGGATATGGATAAAAATCCTTTTCCTCGATAAAGAGGCAGAATTTCCTCAACCGGCTTACTTGCTGACTGAAATACCAGTTGGAGGCAACACCGACACAACAAGCCTTGTGGAATGCCGAACCTCAACCAAATGGGTTCCTGATAGTTTAATCAAGCTAAGCGATTATTCTGACTAAATTGGGTCATCGGGTTGGAAGAATACAACACGATCCGTCCCTAGATGCCTTACAGGGCTTATTGCCCCGCCAATTTGCAGTTCAAAATGCCTGAGTTTATCTTCAGTGAGCGCATCCTGCAAGATACTAGATTCTAGTGCTTGACAGACAGACTACTATGTTCTTGTGGCAGAAAATTGACCAACAAACTATTCAGGAGATGCAGGCTTTTTCCTCCACCAATCTTTATCCTCCCTTGGTATCACGATCATGCCCTCTCCTAAATCCTTGGTAAGATCCACCTGCACCGGCTTATTGACCAGCATCCATGCAACAGAGGCCGCGGCGAGTGCATCCAACTCTGAAGAAGAGTAGAGCAGTTCTGTGGGCATGACACCAGCCAATACGTGATGACGAGTGATCTCTTCAAAGAAATCCATGGGATCATCGATCTGTAATCCCTGCTCATATAAGATCAAGGCACGCTGAAGCTGCCCTCCAAGAGTGCGGCGCGGCAATAGCGTTTGCGCGGCAAGGGAACGAAAACATTCAGGAGGGTTCGTTTCGACCCACTGCCTGGGAGCATTACTGGTTAAGTAGGGCTTGAATCCTGCTTGAACAATTCTCTGCTTAAGATCAGTAGAGATCTTTTGACCTCGATTTCCTGTGGATTTTCTGCCCGACAAAATATTGACCGCAAGTATCACTCTCTCAAACTGCTCCAGATGGTTGATGACTTGAGAGACATCCCATCGCTCGAGAAGCATTACTTTCAGATCGTCATCAAGCACGACAAAAGTGAGCGGCTTGCGCCCTGATGAAATATCAATACCTGCAAAAATGGTGTTTATGGACGACATAAGAAGATTTGGTGATGGATGACAATAGGTAACAGATTATTTGTAATGGACTATTATGTTGATGAGTTGAGATATCGTCAATAAAGGACTTGCCTCTTTGGCCCTAGGGAAATCCCTACGTTCCCTTCGCCTCTTGTATGCGGCAAACGACCATCTCAATAAAAAGCGCGGTGTAATTCTCATCATTTACAAGTTACTATAGCAGTGTAGTCGATAAAGGGTGGCGATGCAACCGAATCGACTTCAAATCAATATTTAATTATCCTTTTTCTGGGTCTTGCGTGGATATTCGCAAATGAGTCGATTCGTCAGAGTAGAAAAGACCTATTAAATAGAAGCCGCCTCCCCATCCCGTCAAAAGAGGCGGTTCGTTATCCACACGCATATCCTATGCCTAGAAAGTGTCGAAGTAGCGCCCGAGTTCCACCTGGAGCGCAGAGAGCGAATCGAACTCAAAAAGGGTCCTGTTGAAACTCCAGATCGCTTTATCGAAATTTGCGATCGTCTCCACTTTGAATGGCTCAACGGGCGTGTTGCCCGCCAGCACATGTTCCATTTCGCCGCTTGAAGAGATAAGCCCCGTGCCGAAAATTTTCAGTTCGCCGTTCTCGCGAATGAGGCCAAACTCCGTGCTAAACCATGCGAGGCGCTTTAGGTTTTCGCGTTGTTCCTCAGTTTTGGCTTTGTGGAAGGCGGGCGCAAACATCTCCTGAATTTCCACGTACTGTGGGAGGGTAAAAAAAGGCAGGTGCCCAAAGACATCATGGAACATATCGGGTTCGGGTGTGAATTCCATCTCATCGCGCGTGCGGACATAATCGGTGATCAGAAATTCTTTTGCGGCAAAGTGCTTGTACCATTGCACTGCGTCTGAATAGCGCACTCTTGTTCGGACAGTTTTCCATCCTGTGCGCGGGGTGATCTTTTCATTTAATTCGCGAACCGAAGGAATATGATTAGCCGGAAGCTGCAGGTTTTTAAAGCCTGCCTGATATTCTTTGCAGATATATTTTTCAATTTTGGGGAACTGGCGGCTGTAAAGGGACCGCCAAATATCGTGCTGCTCTTCGGTAAACTCAACATCGTCTTCGACAACTGACGAGTCTTTCAGAACACTCATGGGTGCCTCCTTTGGTGATATAAAATTATCTTAGCACAACCGAAAATCGGAGTCAATAATTTTTGCGAAACTGCAAACAAGTTTCGATGATACAATTTTTCCAATATGAGCAGCGAATCTTTGAAAAACAAATCCATCCTGATCACCGGCGCGGCGCGGCGTATCGGTCGGATATTTGCGCTGGCGTGTGCGCGCGCCGGTGCGGATGTTGTCATCCACCATGGGCACTCCGATGCAGAAGCAGAAATGCTTCAGGATGAAATAGAAGGATTGGGGCGCCAGGCGTGGATCTTCAAGGCGGATTTAAACGATTCTCTCCAAGCTCAAAATTTGGTCGCGCAAATTAGCGAATCCACATCTTTGCATGGTCTCGTTAACAGCGCCGCGATCTTTGAGGCGTTGTCGCTGCACCAGACCTCTCTAGAGGATTGGCAAAAGCATATCGCGGTCAATTTGACCGCGCCATTTTTGTTGAGCCAGGCATTTGCACGGCAGTCACAAGACGGTGGGCGGATCGTCAATATTTTGGATTGGCGTGCTTTGCGCCCTGGAGCAGACCATTTCCCATACACGATCAGCAAAGCGTCACTCGCAGCGATGACGAAGTCTTTGGCGGTCGCGCTTGCCCCAGACATTCCTGTAAACGGATTGGCGCTCGGCGCCATCCTGCCCCCCACTGATGGAGCACCAAACCCTGAAATCCTAAAAAATGTTCCTATGAAAAGATGGGCACATGAAAGCGAGATTGAACAGGCTCTGATCTTTTTGCTGACATGTCCGGCATATATCACAGGAGAGATCATTCATGTGGATGGCGGCAGACATTTGGTGTAAATAACTGATTGTGCAAATCAAATATTAGGAAAATGCCAACTCCAAATTAAGAGGAATTTATGGACAAGGTGATCATTAAGAATTTACTGGTGCGCGGCATCATTGGTGTCAACGATTGGGAGCGCAAACGTCCGCAGGATATTCTGATCAACATTATTCTGTTCACAGATACACATCGCGCGGCAGAGACGGATGACATCAACGATTGCGTCAACTACAGTACAGTGTCGAAAAAAGTTCAGGCGCATGCCGAAAGTGCGGAAAAGCTCACGGTTGAGGCCCTGGCAAATGACCTGGCGAAGATCTGTCTTGAAGAGAAGGATGTCCAAAAAGTAGTTTTACGCGTTGAGAAACCGGGAGCGGTGCGCTTTGCAGAGTCGGTTGGCGTGGAGATCGAACGAAGCCGCGATGAATGAGTTGTACAAGGTGTATTTGAATTTGGGGTCGAACATTAAGCCCGAGATCAACCTCGTCAGAGCTATACAAATCCTATCGGAATACGGGAAAGTTCGCAGTGTTTCCAGCGCGTGGGAGTCAAAATCAGTGGGTGCGCCTGCTCCAAATTATCTAAACGCCTGTGTATTATTTCTATCGCCGCTCAACAAGACCGATTTGAAGGAGAAGTTCATCCGTCCCATTGAAGCAAAATTGGGCCGCAAAAGAAGTGAAAATAAATATATCCCCCGCACGATGGATATTGACATCATCCTTTTCGATGATCAAGCTCATAAAGACAGCTTTTGGAATGACGCGTTTGTGATCATCCCTCTTGCAGAAATTTATCCTGAATATCAAAACCCTATGATCAGGGAAACAATCACTGAAACAGCAACGCGCCTCCGCCAGGAGATATGGATGGAGGCGCGTCCTGAAGTATTAAGTCAATTTAGCGGAAGCAATTGAAGGATTTAGAATTGAAGCGGCCTGGATCCGCGCGAGATATTAGCAAGAAACTCCTCTCGAGTCGCTAAATTTGCACGAAATGAACCGTGCATGGCAGAGGTTGTCATTCGGGCATCATGCTTCTTCACACCGCGCATCATCGAACACAAGTGTATCGCCTCGACAACAACTGCCACTCCTTGCGGCTGCAAAGTTTCCTGAACAAAATCAGCGATCTGGCGCGTCATTCGCTCCTGTATTTGCAACCTGCGGGCATACATATCCACAATGCGAGGAATTTTGGACAACCCAATCACTGTGCCATCAGGGATATAAGCCACATGTGCGCGCCCAAGAAACGGCAGCATGTGATGCTCGCACAAACTGTAAAACTCGATATCCCGCACAAGCACCATCTCATCATAATTAACATGGAACAACGCGTTGTTGATAATTCTGGCTGGCTCTTCAGTATAACCACTCAACAGTTCTATATACATTCTGGCAACTCGATCGGGTGTATTTTTCAAACCTTCGCGATTTGGATCCTCTCCCACTGCCTTTAGTAAATCAAAAATTATTTTCTTTGCTGCTTCAATATCCAAACTCATGGCAACGCTCTCACTTGCACCATGTTTATCAAATCCCATAATTACTCCTCTAATAAACCGGCCCGACATTGGTCGGGCCGGTTTATTACAAATTGAGATGTCTTTAGCCAACCACAGGTTCAATCAAACCAAATGATCCATCGCGGCGGCGATACAGTACCTGAATTGAATTGTGTTCAGCATTAAAGAAAACAAAGAAGTTGTTGTGCCCAAGCAGGCGCATCTGCTCAACGGCTTCATCTTCATTCATAGGTATAACGATGAATTTCTTGCGCCGGACGATCAAAGGCAGCAACTCGCCTGTATCATCAACTGGCAATTCTTCTTCCTCAAACATTTCTGCAGCAGAACGACCATCACCGCGCCCATGATAATGCTTGCCCTTGTAACGGTCTATCTGACGTTGTATTTTTTCCAGCGCGGCATCAAACGCGCCATGCAGATCATCTGCACGTTCCTCGGTTCGGAGCAGAAACCCCTTCCCACGCACAGTGATTTGTGCCACCTGACGATCATTCGCATTTCTAGCCGTCTTGGCATGTGTCAACTCCACGCGTATATCGTCAATTTCCTGAAGGTTTCGTTCCAGCTTGGCGGCCTTTTTCTCAACATACTCGCGCGTATTATCGGTCAGCCGCATATTACGAGCCAGTGTTTCAACTTTGTTCGCCATTTTACCTCCTGAAAAGGTTATCAACTTCCCAGTCGGGAAGCTGTCAAACACGAGTCAGACCGTGATACGAAAGTACACGCGCAATGGTTATTGCGTATACCTCCCTCGCACCTGCGGATAAAAGAGCATCTGTACAAGCCAGGATGGTGGAACCGGTCGTTGCGACATCATCCATCAATATGACGGATTTACGCTTCACAACTTTCGGATCAGCCTGGTACGCATTATGGACATTTTCCCGCCGCTTTGAAATGGAGAGGCCCACTTGTGAACGCGTTTCCCGCGCCTTCCACAGTGCTCGAGGGCTATATTCAAGCCCAATCTCGTAGGCAAGCGGGCGCGCAATGAGTGCGACCTGATTATACCCCCGCTCTTTGAGGCGCTTTTTCCCAAGCGGAACCGGAATAAAAATGTCCACGGGCCATTGTAATAATTTAAGGAATTCAGCCATTTGAATTGCAAAGGATTCACCCAACCCAATGTTACGACGATACTTCAAGGTATGGAGCGCGTTCTGTACCGGGGATTCAAAAACCGCCCACGATCGCATCATTTGATACGCGGGCGGATTCGATTTGCATTTTTCACATATGTCAACCCCATTAGTAGGGATCCCACATTTTTCACAAAATGGTTTGTTAATACGCGGAACACTTTCCTGACAATCCGGGCACCAGCGCCATCCCGCCTTTCCGCAACCTCCACAAACTGGCGGGAAGAGCAAATCCAGCCCGTTCCAGGTCAATCGATAGATGCGATACGACCAGGGAATATTGCTCACAGAAAATAGTTGTGGTCAGTTTATCCGAGTGAAGTCATAATTGAAATTGCGGCAGGAGTCAGGATGATGATCATGATGGAAGGGAAGATCAACAACGCCATTGGAATGATCATCTTGATAGGCGCCTTGTGCGCTTCCTCTTCCGCGCGCTGGCGACGCTTCAGGCGCATCTGGTC
>JAXIPJ010000284.1:0-11057 GCA_045402985.1 Anaerolineales bacterium | reverse complement strand
CTCAAAGTCAGTTCCAGTTTTCCGGCCGTTTCCTTGCTGACTTGCATAAAGAAGGTCCCGTATAACGGACCACTTGCACCACCCACAGTCGAGATCAGGACCATGCCAACATTCTTGGCGATCGAACCAATATCCTGGTTTGCAAAAGCTGGGAGTTTTGCAAGCACGGCCTGAAAGCCACGGTTCATGTTAATCCCGTGATCAGCATCGCCAATCGCAGAATCAAGTTCAGTGAGATATTCCTTGTTTTCTGCAATCACATCTGCAAATGATTTTATCCACATGACGAATTGATCCTGGGAGATTGTCATATCGTTCTGCCTTTCCTTTGATTTGGTGTACAACAGAGAAGGCAGATTGCGATAGCGAACCTGCCTCCTCTAGCTTGATAATATTACCGGGCTAAATGCCCCAGCGTAATGCCGGAGTCTTGACCGGCGCATCCCAAAGCCGGATCAGTTCGTCATCCACTTTGAGCAGGGTGATTGAACAGCCAGCCATCTCCAGCGAGGTGATGTAGGAGCCAACCAGGCTTCGGGCAATTTTCACACCGCGGCCTGTGCAGATCTTTGCCAATTCATTGTACACCACGTATAACTCGATCAAAGGTGTCCCGCCCATGCCGTTGACAAAAGCCAGCACCGAATCACCTTTATCAAACGGAAGATCATCTAGAATCGGAGTCGCCAGCATTTCGGTGATCTCGGCGGCGGTCTCGAGTTTCATACGGGTTCGGCCGGGCTCGCCATGAATGCCGATTCCAATTTCCATTTCATCTTCTGGCAGGTCGAAAGTAGGTTTTCCAGCCTGGGGTACGGTGCAGGAAGTTAAAGCCATGCCCATGCTCCGTCCATTGGCATTGACTCTGCGGCACAATTCAGCAACATCTTTCAAGGGACGTTGCTGTTCGGCGGCCGCACCGACGATCTTCTCGGCAAGGACTGTCACACCAACGCCGCGTCTACCGGCTGTGTAGAGACTGTCTTTGACAGCAACGTCATCATCAGTAACCACAGCCTCCACTTCGATACCTTCAGCCCGAGCGAGGTCGGCAGCCATTTCGAAATTCAAAACATCTCCTGTATAGTTTTTGACGATATGCAAAACGCCTGCGCCTCCGCTAACAGCTTTGGTCGCCTCCAGCATTTGATCGGGAGTTGGGGAGGTGAACACTGCTCCGGGGCAGGCCGCGTCAAGCATGCCCATTCCGACAAATCCACCGTGCATCGGCTCGTGCCCGGAACCGCCACCTGAAATTACACCAACCTTATTCTTCACGGGGGCATCTGCGCGGACAATATAATTCGGTTCATAAAAAACTTTGACCAGATCCGCATGGGCAATTGCAATACCTTGCAGTTCCTCAATAACAACATCTTCGGGTTTGTTGATAAGTTTTTTCACGTCTTTCTCCTTTTGAAAGAGATATTTATACTCGGAAATTATTCGATATGGGTGGTTCTGTATTTGTCAGCCGTATGGCGATTTCACCGAATTCATGCTATGCCTCACGCGTCATGAAATCATAGACCAGAATTCCCAGAATGGCCCCAATTGCAGGTCCAATAAAATAGACAGCCAGATGCGGCAACTCATACGTGCCGCCAAAGGCAACCTGAAATACTGCAGGAGCCAGCGAGCGGAAGGGGTTGAGGGATACGTTGGTGACAGGACCAAAAACAAGGATGTCTGCCGCTACAACCAGTGGGATGGCGAGGCCTGCAAACCCTGCAGGAGCGCGACCATCAACAGCCGATCCCATTATCACCAAGAGCAGGAATGCAGTGCCGACGGCCTCCGCCAATATTGCAACCAGGTACCCTGTGTTGGCTTCGCTAAAGTTAGTTGGACCGTACCCAAGCTGCGCCGCCTGTGTAAAACCATAACATAGGCCGATCAATCCGGCGCCGATGAACGCGCCAATTAGTTGGGCTACCCAGTAGTTACCAGCATCTTTCCAGGACATACGTTTGGTGACTGCAAACGCAAGAGTAACCGCCGGATTAATATGGCAACCCGAGATGTGCCCGATTGTGTAGATCATGGCAAGAATAGCAAAGGCAAACGCCAGAGCAATAAAGCCAAGGTCGCTATATGTAAATGGGAGATTGCCGCCAGAGATAAAGGTAACGGTAGTGATTGATCCAGGGCCGACCCATACCAGGAAGGCCGTTCCTATGATTTCAGCCACCATTTTTTGACTCAGAGTAGGAGTCTGATTTACAGCCATTTTGATTTCCTTTCGAGAGAAAACTCTCATGTGTTGTTGATTCGAATATTGTTGATACGCACTGGGGAGGAGTTCACGGCATTTGGAAGAAAATATTGTTGGTCGTCAAATGGTTTCCTCCTTTAATATAAAAAGCACCGTTGAACGCAGGGAGGCATCCAACGGTGGGTTGTCTGGAACGACTTCAACTTTTACAAAGTGGCAATTCTTGGGCGTGATACAGAACATGTGATCATGTTACAGCAGCAGCCCACGGTATTCAAAGATTTAATGGATTTTGTTCTATTTTGCAACAGCGCTTCTTGAATTAGTGTTCCATAATGGAGCACTAATTGAGGTCTTCGGTTGAAATATTCAGCTCTTTCATTTTGCGCCAAAGCGTACTACGACTGATTCCCAGGGATTGTGCGGTCCTGGTCAGGTTACCTCGGGCGGCCTGACCAGCAGCTAGAATGGCCGATTTTTCGGATTCAATCAATGTTTGGATTGGTTGTACGAGCAATTTGCCTTTGACCATGGCGCTTTGCTTCCTTAACACAATCGGTAAATGCTCAACTTCGATTTGCGAACCGTCCAGCGACAACGTGGCTTGTTCCATAATTGTTTCTATCTCACGAACATTCCCCGGCCAGGGGTATTCACATAGAGCTCCCAAAGCTTCTTGGGAAATTCTCAATGTGCGGTTTAATTGAATGGTCAGCTTGTCCAACAAATGCTCGACAAGCAGGGGAATATCTTCCGGACGTTTTCTAAGTGGTTCCATTGTGATCACGAAGGAACTCAACCTTAGTAACAGATCATGGCGAAATGAATGTTGCTCCAGGAGTACATCCATGGTGCGCGTGGTGGATGCAATGATTCTTGCATCGATTGGGATCACGCGGTTTCCACCTAGCCTGATCACATCTCCCATCTCAATGACTCGCTGAAAAGCCGCCTGGGTTTCCAGCGGGAGCGCCTCTATTTCCTCCAGAAACAGCGTGCCGCCTTGCGCCAGTTCAAATTTGCTGGGCTGACCCGAGGAAGGACCGCTGTTGAAGGCGCCAGCTTCAAAACCCAGGAACTCCCCCAATGCCAGTTCACGCGGGATCGCCCGACAATTCATTGCAAGGAAGGGTCCGCCGGCGCGCTGTCCGCTGTTGTGGATGGCGCGGGCTAAAATATTTTTGCCCGTTCCAGTTTCACCCATTAATAATACACAGGCTCTGGCATTTGCCGCAGCTAATGCCTGCTTGCGGATCTTTTTTGCGGCTGTACCATGCCCAACGATATCATCCAGCGTCAGACGCGCCTGTGCTCCGACCAGCCTGTTAACCAATTGATGGACGTGTTCGATCCTGCGGATCGTCATGATATAGACCAGCGCGTCATTTTCCTGAGAAGGAATAATACGCAGACTGACGAGACATTCACGCGGGATTCCGTCCACTATAAATGCGGTTTCAATATCGGTCAGTGCCTGTTCAAGACCCACTGCGCGGGCAATATTCTCAGGCATTGAAAAAAAATCCGACATGGGCCGGCCAACAACCGTGGTGGGTGATAGGTGCAGGGTCTTGCCAGCCTGGTCGTTCAAATGCATGATAACTCCGTCCCCTGACCAGGCCAGAACGCCTTCAGTGATGGAATCAATCGTTGCATGAAGTTCTGCAGTTTTTGCATTTGCTTCGCGAACAATTAGATCAGCATGCAGCTGATTTTCAATTGCCCTCGCGCCGGCCACCACCACTCCAAACGACTGCTCGCTATGCTGTTGTACCGTCTCCACCAATCCAAGAATTCCAACAGGATGACCTTCCATTTCATGAATAGGGGCGGAAACTGAACTGAATTTATGAAGCGAGGGATAAAAATGTTCAGATCCAACGATCTGAGCTGGCATGGCCTCAAACAGACTTACCGCGATTGCATTCGTCCCTAAATGTCCTTCATCCAGATACGCCCCGGATCTAAGCCCCATGGTTTGCAATTCCATCATCAATCCCGGTTCTCCGATCATTTCGAGCATACAGCCTGTGCTATCTGTGAGGATCAATACGGTGCGACAACCCTCCATAAATTGATAGATATCTTCCATGATTGGGCGTGCAATATTGCGAAGCGTTGAATGTTGTTTAAGTGTGCTCTTGAGAGTATTCTCGCTTGCGTAAGTCCAATTTAAAAGACCTTTGGGATTCATGCGCAAGCCACATCTCATCCATGATGCGGATACCAGAGGGTTCAACCTTGCATCTTCAAATAATTTTCCGGTCGAAGTGAATAGTTCCCAGGCACTTTTTAGACGAGCCATATCTTCTTCGATTTTCGAAGGTTGCATAAGACCACTACTTTCTGTATGAGGGAAGTTAGATACATAGTATAACGTGGCTTTTCCTTTTGCTTGATTACTATCTAGCTTTTAGTATTCCATTTGGAATTTCAAAAGATCGATTTTTAATCTTTACTTAAGCTTTTATTTGTAGTATCATCAGTCATCATGACATCTTACAACTGATTCGGTGACAAATGATCAGATTAGCCAGGTCAGAACGAAAAACATTGACTGATGTAGCCCAGCAGGAGCTTCGGCAGGCGATTACGGGTGGTGCATACCGGCCCGGAAGCCAGCTCCCGACTGAGGCCATGTTGTGCGAAATGCTGGGGGTTTCCCGCACAGTGGTCCGCGAAGCCTTGCGTGTTCTGGAAGATGATGGACTGGTCGCGCGACGTCATGGCGTGGGAACTTTTGTTAGAAATCACCCCATTCTCAAAAACCTCAACTTTAACTTTGGCATTACTGAGATGATCGAATCTGCGGGCCTGAAATCGGGTACCAGCCATCTCGCCATTCAGACAGAAAATGCGGACCGGGAAAAAGCTGAGCAGTTACACGTCCCGGTTGGAACCTCACTGATCACCGTCGAACGTGTGCGCACAGCTGATGGTCGCCCGGTCGTCTATTCGTTGGACACCCTCACCGAGTCCCTGTTGCAGCGAGCCGACTTTAATCCACAACTGCTATTATCCCAATCAATTTATAACATTTTGCAAAACTCATTGGGTCAGGTGATCGAATATGGGATTGCCCGCCTTCTGCCTGTCGCTGCGCCTGAACACGTCGCGGAAAAACTTAACCTCCCGCCAAACGCACTCACGCTTTACATCGTTCAAACCGATTACTCATCTGCGGATGAGCCTTTGGTGTACTCGTGCGAATATCATTTACCAGATGCTTTTGACTTTCTCGTGTGGCGGCGCGGTCCAACCAGGCTGCGAAACGCGCCCAATGAAAGTGCACAATGAATCCGGTCACATTCAGCACCCTGGCCTGCCCAAATTGGACGGTTCAAACCGTGATCGCGCAGGCATCCAAGTTCGGTTATGACGGCATTGAGTGGCGCGGCGGTCCACAGGGCCATATCCAACCGTTTGCGTCCGCTGAGCAAAAAGTGATTCTACGGCAGATGTCCGCCGATGCAGGATTAATGGCTCTGGCAGTGACTGCTTACACGAGTTTTGTATCTGACAATGCAGAAGAACGGCAATCCAATGTGGATGAAGTGCGACGCTATGCAGATCTCGCTGCCGAGTTGGGCGCGCATTATGTACGCGTCTTCCTGGGAGAACTACCTCAGAACACAAACCCCAGTGTAAAAACATACGAAAACATAACCAATTGTTTGAGCCGCGCCGCGCAGCATGCGTCGTCAGTGGGGGTGGGAGTCGCTATCGAGCCGCACGATAATTTTGCGCGCTCATCAGCCGTCGCTCCGGTTCTCGATCGGACTCGATCCGATTCTGCTCTGGGCGTCATCTGGGATATTGGTAACGCCTATGCCGCGGGCGAGGAACCGCTCAAAGGGTTTGAGTTGCTAAAGGATCGCCTCACCTATGTCCAGGTCAAGGATGGGACAAGACGCGGTGAAGATTGGCAGCTTTGCTCTTTAGGTATGGGAAATGTCCCGCTGGCACAATCCTTTGAGTTGTTGCTGGCAAATAGATATGAAGGCGCGTTGAGTGTGGAATGGGAATATGCCTGGCACCCCGAACTTGACCAGCCGGAGATCGCTCTGCCTGCCGCGTTACGAACGGTTCGGCAGTTATTGGCTGCCGCACAAACGGAGTCGGCATGACCGTCGGCAGGACGTATGCGCCGGAGTGGCGCGACTATCTGGATCCACTCACTGGCCGACGCGTCCGGCAATTCACCGACTCGCCAGCCGAAGATTATCACTTATACTTTTACAATCCATCTATTACGTCGGATGCCAAATACTTAATTTTCTTTTCAGAACGCACTGGGGTGAGCAATCTATTTCGATTGGATCTGCAGGATGGCGTGATTGTGCAGTTGACAGATGCCCGACCCGTCCGCGCTGAATATTGGCCGTTCACGGAGCAAGTCAAGGGAGTGGGTTCATGTTTGCCTGCAATCGGCAATGGTAGTCAGGAAGTTTTCTATTTTGAAGGAACCGATTTGTTTGCGGTTGAGATTGAAAGTTTGAAACGACGACAATTATTGAGTCTGCCGTCTGATCGCCGGCCTTCAATGCTTCAAGCAAATGCGCGCGGAGAAACTTTGGTCTTCGCAACCTGGGACGAGGCCTTATTTATGGAACGTTCGCAACGTGCTTATGCTGGAGAGAAGTTTCCTGACGAACATTTCTTTCAAGAAACAACCAGCACCATTGTGCGTGTGGATGCAGTCACGGAGCAGGCGGAAGAAGTCTTGCGTAACGAAAAGTTTTGGATCAATCACGTGCATGTTAACCCGCAGGATCGCGATCTCATTTTGTTCTGCCATGAGTACAGCACATTGCCAGATCGAATATGGCTGCTCGACATTGCAAACCAGCAGTGCGAGCCTATTCCGGGGCAGAGCGCGGACGAGTGGTATCAGCACGAATTTTGGAGTGGTGACGGCCAGCGAGTCTGTTTTCACGGCGGCTTGTCGGGCGATAACACACAAGGCTTTTGCGGCTGGTGTTCTCCGGACGGTGCAGGTTATACCAAGGCTTATCACTCTACATCGGGTCGGGCCTACGCCCATTACAATCTGCATCCTGATGGACAAAGCATGGTTACTGATGGTGAGGCGCGTCCGGGTTGCATTTCCAAAGTGCATTTGCGCTATGGAATTCAGGTGTTTGAGGTGCTTTGCCGCCATGATTCCTATACATTCGGCGATGATCAACGCTGCCACCCGCACCCGTCGTTCACCGCAGATGGCAGCCAGGTGATCTTTACCTCAAATCGAACCGGCACCAGCAACATCTATCTTACAGATTGGGATTGAGAGCTATGAAATTTGGATTTATACCCACTGAAGGCGGCACATATTTCAACGAGGCACTCGCCGAGTCTGTTTATGGCGAGGAGTTGGGATTCGACTCGGTCTGGCTCGAGGAGCATCACAGCATCCGCAACCACTATTGGCCCTCGCCTCTAATGGCGCTGGCGGGAATTGCTGCGCGTACCACGCGCGTGTTACTCGGCACCGACATTGTGGTGTTACCTTTTTATCATCCCGTGCGGATCGCAGAAGACACCGCCATGCTGGACGTTATCTCTGGTGGGCGGGCTATCTTCGGCGCTGCAATCGGTTATCGGCCACCAGAATTTGAGTTGTACGATGTTAGCCTCGATGATCGCGGCGCGCGCTATGTTGAGATGCTAAAGATCATGCGCGCACTCTGGACGCAAGACCATGTGGAATATGATGGGCGCTTCTTTAAGATCAAAGGCAATATTGAGCCAAGACTTGAACATTCCATTCCGATCTGGCTGGGTGGCTGGGGTGAACTTTCATTGAAACGTGCCGCTCAACTGGGCGATGCCTGGGTTCCGGGCCCCACTGCCAATTTGGAAAAACTGCTGAACGCGCAGAAACAATATAACGAATTCCTAATTGCCGCGGGGAAGGATCCGGACAGCGCGCCCAAGCCGCTCACACGTGAAGTTGTCATTGCAGAGACGCGTGAACGGGCTCTGGAACTAGCCGAAAAATACGTGATGGTGAATTACCGTGACGAATACGGTGGAGGCTGGAAACATCCTCTTATCGGATCACAAGATCAGACTCCTGTTGCATTGGAAGCATTGAGTCAGGACCGTTTTATCGTAGGCAATCCGGATGACTGCATTGCACATATCAAACGCTTCGTTGACACATTTGGCGTCGATCACCTGATCTGTCGGCTGTATTTCGCGGGCATGCCGCATGAGCATATCATGACTGAACTTAAATTATTGTCTCAGGAAGTATTCCCTGCGTTTCGGTGAACTTTAATGGATAATACTTTTCCGCCTCTTGATCATGATCTTTCGCCATACACTGGCTGGACTCGCGCACATTGGGAAAACCTGCTGGCGCGCATGACTTATGGATACGCAAAAATTGCCGAACGGTCCGGTTCGCCCGCCCGCGTACTTTATCCGGATGATCGGCGCGGTCTGCCAGATTCAGCGGATGCCATCGAGTCATTTGCGCGCATTGCTTCTGCGTGGGGCGCATGGCTGCGCAACCCAGCCAACCCAGCCATACTCAATTTTCAGGGGCACGAAGTAAATGTGGAAATACTTCTTAGGCAGGCATTGCTGGATGGCACGGACTCAAACAACCCTTACACCTACTGGGGCGATATAGGTCACCTGGATCAGCGGATTGTGGAAAGTGCCGACATTGCCGTGACCGTTTGGATGAGTCGTGAGCGCGTCTTCAACAAAATGACTCAGCCTGAGCAGGAGCAGATCATTGCCTGGCTGGCACAGGTGGATGGCAAAGGTACATACACAGATAACTGGATCCTGTTCACTGCGATGGCTCAAGCTGTGCGCCTGCATCTTGGATTTCCCTCACCCGAAGATGATCTGGATAACCGCCTGATGCAGTTGGGCGAATTCTATCGCGGTGATGGTTGGTTTGTGGATGGCCCCTCCAACGAGTTTGAACTGTATAACGCCTGGATGTTTGGCTGGCATTACCTGCTATGGACATTCATTGATGGTGACCGTCGTCCAGACCATCGGCAGGAGGTACTTGAACGCGGCCGCTCCTTCATCGATGGCTTCCTGCACTTCTTTGGCGCCAACGGTTCCTACCCAGCCTGGGGCCGCTCGATCGTTTATCGTTTTGCCGCCCTGGCCCCCTTTGCCGTGGGACACTTTCTCAAAATTGCGCCAAATGACCCCGGCCTGCTGCGCCGCGTTTCAAGTGGATGCCTGCGCTACTTTTATGACCGCGGCCTCTTTGACCCCGACGGGCATTTTGTGCGCCAGGGCTATCATGGTGATTTTCCTGCGGCAGGCGAAGCATATATTTCACCCGGCTCGCCTTATTGGTGTTGCCATGGTCTGTTCGCCCTCACATTGGATAAGGACGATCCGTTCTGGACCTCAACCGAAAGCCCGCTCCCAGTCGAACGCGGCGACTTTGAATTGGTGCTGCCCGCCCCGGGATTTGTAGTCTCAGGACATAAAGATACCGGGCAGGTATTGTTGCTCAATAGTCGTAGTGGACAGGAATATGATGCGCCGCGTCATAACTATACGCCGAAATATGGCAAGCTGGCATTTAGCACACACTTCCCATTTAATGTGATTCCTGCCCACGGCTCCTATGCGCCGGACGCAATGATCTCGCTGACGCGCGATGGACAAAAATTCGGGCATCGCACGCGCACCCGCGCGGGTGAGTCTGCGCCCGGCTTCATCTGGTGCAAATTCGATGAGATGCTGGATGATGAACCACAACCTTTGTGGGTGGCAGTGATGTTGTTGGGCGAGGTACAGATCCGTATGACCGTTATCCGCCCAACATTTCCCGTAATGGCGTTTGAAGCACCAGGGGCACTGGGATGTGAAGAATCCGCTAAGATCATACGGCGCTCTGATCGCTCGGCTGGATGGGAGTATGCAGAAGTGGACGGGCGCGCAGTTGGAATCCAGCGCCTCGTTGGCTATGACTGTCAGAAAGCCAGCGCACCGTTTCTGGGTCAATCCAATATCAACCTTGCTTACACTTATTCAGAGCAACCGCTGGTGTGCGAATCTCAAGCAGACGTGGAAGCGCGCTGTCTGGCTACTGCCACGCTGATACGTCCGGTTCCATTTGACCCGGCGGTCGAATTCGCTGGAATCAACATCGAAATTGAATCTCCGGAAAGCTTCCGTGTCACTTTGCCAGATGGCAGACAGGCTTTGGTTGCCCCCGGTGAATCCACACCCAAACGCGCCGTCCTCAACGGGATAGAGATCGAAGGAAGTTGTGTGCGCTATATTCAGATGACAAGCGATCTGAACGAAGTCTGCGGCTTTGGGCCCACACGGATCGCGGGAATTGCCACCTTTTCTGGACCCGCAACCTTTCGCCTCAAGCGCATGCCCAGAGGAGAAATTCGCGTGACAACGAATACCGGAGTTGCACTGATGGATTCGTGGCTGTCTGGTAGCGCGCGTCGCATTGAAGCGCGCACATTGGACAACCAATGGCTGGATGTGACAGCACGCTGTGACTCTAACTCCATTCCGCTTGAAGTTGTGCACGAATGCGCTGACCGCAATCAGCGTACGCTGGTGGATTTTCGGATCAACGGGTTCAGCTCATGAACCATCCACTGGATTTGACCGTGATGATGTATCACTATGTTCGTGACCCCGGCGATTCTGCGGAGGCGGGTTCTGGCATCCCAGGCATGTCCGTCAATGTTTTCGAGTCGCAATTGGATGATCTTTCGCGGCAGCATACCTTTATCAGCTGGCTTGATCTGCGAGCAGCTTTACAGGAGCAGAAGCCGCTTCCAGACTCAGCTTGCCTGCTGACATTTGACGACGGCGTACGCGATCACTA
>JAXIPJ010000431.1:0-7730 GCA_045402985.1 Anaerolineales bacterium | reverse complement strand
CGTTTCCATCTGCTGCTTATGACCTGCGTAGTCGCTGGCCCAGTATTCAAACAAAGAGAAGTCATATTCTTTTGCCAACACTGCAAGCTTACGTCCCGCCTGATGCGGATCCATTGCTGGTGACTCCGGGAATCCCAGCATAGTGCGCCAGCCTTCGCCGGTGAAATCTGCGGAAAGCGCTCGTCCGGCGAAAAGATCCTCGTGCCTGAAAAGCGGAAGTCCTGCGTTGGTCACTGCCAACGGAATGGATGAATACAATCGCTTGCCCGAATCGATCCCATCAAAATATCGCGGCGGATATGCGTTGAGCAGCGTTGTCTTCATTCCCGCTTTTGCAAATCTTGAAAATAATGTGCCATCCTCCAAAAACGCTGCCACCTCACGATTTGGCTTTGGCCCATAGTGATAACCCAACTCGGCAGGGATGTTAATTCCTGTCACTAACATTCCCTGTCCCGTGGCAGATTGTGGCAGACCACTTACCCCAACCGCCGGGTCAATCGCCAATAACGTTGCATGCTCTCCGTAAAACGGCGCCGAATCTTTTAATAATGATCTCCCATCCAATAGCGCATTCAGGTTCGGCATCTTCGCCCGCGCAAACGGATTAATAGCCGGATCATTTTCGCCCAGGCCGATTCCATCTAGAAAGATAAATAGCACACGCATAGCGGAGGATTATAATCGACTCATGCCCAGCATCGATTTGAAGAAACTTGATAAGCATCGCGCCCGGACTTTTCGCCTGCCGCCCTCTCCACGCGTCACTTCCCCGAAAGCCGCTCTCGATTTCATCAATGCGCGCGGCTTTATCTACTTCTGGCCCATCAAAGGGATTGACATGCCCAGCCTGTGGACGGCCGTTGCTGGGAATAGAGTGGTTGCCGATAAGCATGATGACCCTGGTCATATCACCTGGGGATGGAAAGATGGCGCGCTCGGAAAGAAAACCTGGTATTACGCAAAGATACTGCGCAAAAAAGCGACAATGATCTCACTGGATGTGGCTCCCTACTTTTACGCACTGTCAGAAAATTTTGGTTCACCTGAAGAAGATTATCTGCTTGCGTACGAAGAGGGACGATTACCGCAATCCGCGAAACAAGTGTATGAAGTATTGCTCAACGAAGGCGCGCTCAACACCATAGACTTGCGCCGCGCCGCAAAGCTGACGAACGCCAAGGAATCCGAGTTCAACAAAGCACTCGAACTTTTGCAGGCAGATTTCAAAATATTGCCCATCGGAGTCTCTGATGCAGGCGCGTGGAAATATTCGTTTATCTATGAGATCGTGCCGCGGCATTACCCGGATCTGCCGGAACGGGCGCGGATGATCGGGGAACGCGAGGCGCGCATAAAACTCACGCAGCTCTATTTCGAGTCTGTTGGCGCGGCTCAGGAACGTGATGTAAACAAAGTGTTCGGGTGGCAAAAGGAGCTGGCTGCAAGGACCATTGCCAGCCTGGTGGAGAAGCGGCAGTTGATTGAATCTGAACATCCAAAAGAAAAGGGAAACTGGTTGGCTTTGCCGGGGTTGAGTAAATAACCAAGATAGAGACAAGTTGCTGTTCAAAAGGAGAGGTCAGGCTTGAAGTCGCCATCATGATCGAGGGCCAAAATGGACTCACCTGGCCGCGCTGGCAGAAGATCGTCCAATTGGTTGAAGATGCAGGCTTTGTGGGTCTTTTTCGCTCTGATCATTTCACCAATTCAAATCCGCCTGATCTTGAGTCGCTTGAGTTATGGACTTCATTAACTTGGCTGGCAGGGAATACCCAACGCATCGAGTTTGGTCCCTCGTTACGCCATTCTCGTTCCGGCATCCCGCTTTTACTGCGCGTATGGCGTCCGCTGTGGAGGATCTCTCGGGCGGCCGCCTGACCCTGGGGCTGGGCGCGGGGTGGCAGGACCGGGAGCATCATCTTTTTGGTTTTGATCTGCGGGAACCTAAAACACGTTTTGATCGTTTTGAAGAAGGAATGGAAGTCCTGACACAACTGCTGCAAAACGCTGAACCAGTGACGTTTGAAGGCGTGTACTTTCAAATACGCGGCGCGATACTTTTGCCACGTCCGCAAAAACACGGAGGTCCGCGCATTCTGGTCGGTGGTAATGGCGGCAAAAGGACAATGTCTAACGTGGTGTGCTACGCGTCTGAATGGAATTGCGTGATGCTTGCACCGCCTGAATTTAGCCGCCTCAACAAGCGCTTGACTGAATTGCTCACGGAGGCAGGCAAGGAGCTTGGATCTGTGCGACGCTCGATGATGACCAATTGTGTTTTTGGCAAGAATGACAACGCGCTGAACGAGAAGTTCACTGCTCGTGGAAAAACCGTTAAGCAACTACAGCAACGCGGCGTCGTGGCAAGCTCATCAGGCGCAGTCGTGGAACAGCTACAGGAGTTGGAGCAGGCTGGCCTTCAACGCATTATGCTGCAATGGCTCGACCTGGATGATCTGGATGGATTGAAAGCACTGGCAAAAGCAGTTTTGTAAAAATAATATGCAATAATTTAAGGCACAATTGCGTTAATTAGTTATCGCGTATAATAGTGTACTCTTCAGGCAAAGGAGAGGTATATCTGATGAGTGTTCGATGGGTCGGTTTGAGCTGGTTTTGGCGGGATATTTACTTGATTATCCTGTCTGTCTTCAGTGTTGCAATTTCTTCGTGTGGTCCGATTGTCAAAGCGGCAACTGCAGAGCCTACTAAAGAAGTTAGTATCACAATAAAAGTAATATCCACATCCGGAGTGGAGATTAATACTGCCAGTGCGAAAATTCTTGGCACTATACATGTGGATACGCTCGAAGATAAACTATTACTTTTGCCATATTGCTCGAAGCCGAACCATATTTCGGTTTGGTCTCCGGGATACTATATTCACACTTTTCCCTGCACCGGCGAGCTAATTTACAACGAAACATTGCGTCCGCTTGAAGTTGGGGATAATGCAAATTATTCCTGGGTCGGCGCAAATTTCCCCCCGGGTTCACAACAGACTTGTGCGAGTTGTCATTCAGAGGCACAGGGACGCGGCGAAACCAGCGAATGGATGAAGGACGGTCATTCGCGCGTATTTGTGGATCCATATTTGCGGACCATCTACACCGGGACGGATATTTTTCGGAATCCTGGCTTAGAAACAACATGGGGAATACTTGAAAACGGCCAAAAGATGCGTCTTCCCAATGCTTCACCTTATGGACCCGGTTTCCGTCTGGATTTTCCGCGCGACTCTGGTAACTGTGCATTTTGTCATGCACCCGCCGCTGTAACAGCATTCAACCAGCAAGGCGACTTGACTGGTCCGATTAATAATTCATCCGACACACACGTCAGCGTGGAAGCTGAAGGTGTCACCTGCGACGTGTGCCACAAGGTGGTGGATGTTTTGGTCGGCGAGGATCAGCGTCCGTTTATAGAGAAGCCTGGCGTTCTATCCTTTTTCTTTGCGCGGCCTGAGATCGGCAAATTATTTTATATCGGTCCACTGGCAGATCATAAACCTTCAACTTTGATGGAACCTGGAAAGTCTGAAGACATGGGCGTCTGCTCACCCGTGTTCAGTGAAAGCCGATTCTGCGCGGCCTGTCATTATGGAAAATTCTTCGACACCCTGATCTACAATTCATATGGAGAATGGCTGGAGAGCGGTTACAGCCAAAAGGTGGTTCCTAACACTGTAGGTGCCGAGCAGAAGGAGAATATGAATTATCGATCGTGCCAGGATTGCCACATGCCGTCCGCGCAGCCGATCGGTAATTCCCTGCAAAAAGAGCGTGCAGCTTGTTCTGAAGCCAACCACTCCTTTAACAATTTCAACCACAATATGATGGGGCGCGACCAGAATAACGAACCCACACTGGTCAAAGACGCAGCACAGATGAGTGTGCAAGCAATTATCGAAGAGGGCAAGATCAAGGTGACGGTCAAAGTGCTTAACACGCGCGCCGGCCATAAATTCCCAACCGACTCTCCACTGCGTCATCTGATCCTCGTGGTGGAGGCGAAAGACCGGAATGGTACCTCGCTGCTACAAGTGACCGGGCCGGTCATCCCATGATGGGGAGGTGTCGGCAACAAAAAAGACGAAGATTATGCGGGCCGCCCTGGTGTGATATACGCGAATATCCTGAAAGACAAGGATACCAGCGAAGCGCCTACAGTTGCCTACTGGAATCCCACGATTCCAGCCTGGGAAGGTTCTGATACGCGTTTGGTTCCGGGTGTGATCGTGCAAAGCGACTACTTCTTTGCCATTCCTTCCAATGGAAGTGCCAGCATCAGTGCAAAGTTGATCTATCGCTATGCCTTCATTGACATCATCCGTCAGAAGAAATGGCCACTCAAGGATTATATTGTCACTCAGCTACCTGCTCCCATCCAGGTTCCATGAATGCGACAAGGTTTTTCTTATATAATCATCCTCATTCCTGAGCCTGTGCCAACCATCGATAAAATTTCATTTTCTCTCCCATACTGCCCGCGGCAACGAGACCTTCGAAAGTGCTTTCATCAAACAAGCAACTTATGGGTCTTTTTTCCGTTAAGTATTAATGAGTAATCATCAAAAGGAGAGTGCTTTAATGAAACAAAACCGTACGAATCTTTTTCTCGGGGTTCTCTTGATCCTGATCGGCGCATGGCTGGTGGTCACACGCCAGGTGCCAGCCGTGCAGGACTGGATGGAAAACAACTTTACCTGGCCCATGTGGACCATCGGCGCGGGCCTGCTGGTACTGCTCATCGGTCTGATCACCGGCGCGCCCGGAATGGCTGTCCCAGCTTCCATCATCGCGGGCATCGGCGGTATTCTTTTTTATCAGAATGCCACAGATGACTTCGGCTCCTGGGCTTATATGTGGACGCTCATTCCCGGTTTTGTTGGCGTGGGGACGATCCTGGCAGGTCTACTCGGTGAAAACACACGCGCCAATCTCGCCCGCGGGGTCAATCTTCTCATTACCAGCGCGGTGCTATTCCTTATTTTTTCAACCTTCCTGGGTGGCCTCAATCTTCTGGGAGAATATGGCGCAGCGATCCTATTGATTGTGCTGGGGCTTTACGTCCTCGCGCGCGGATTTTTTAGAAGCGGAAGACAGGGTGGCCAGAATGAGGCGCGATAATATCTTTTGGGGTGGCGCGCTCATACTATTGGGAGTCCTTCTCCTTCTGCAGGCACAGGGAATTATCTCCAACATCTTCACATTTTTCTGGCCCATCGCGCTCATCCTTGTTGGGGGCTGGCTGATCATGAGCGTCTATTGGCGCTCTGATGAATCTTCCGAGGATACATTCTCCATCCCACTTGGAGAAGCAAAGAGTATCAAATACAACTTTGCTCATGGCGCAGCCCAGATCGAGATCAATGGAAACGCGCCAGCGGGACAGGCGCTCGTCGGCACATCCGCGGTTGGCATGAATCAACGGAGTCACTTAAACGGTGACGAACTCGAGGTCCATGTGGAAGCGGGCCCGTCTTTCGTCCCGTTCATTGGCCCGTCTCAAGGCATCTGGAGATATCAACTTACGCGTGAGGTGCCAGTGACTATATCCATGCAGGCTGGCGCGAGTTCACTGGATATTAACTTACAGGACGTGCTTGCTGAGCATATCGAATTGGAGACGGGTGCCAGCGGTGCAAATGTGATCGTGCCTGCGCGCGGCGCCTCCGTTCTGGACGTTGAGGCGGGCGCAGCTTCCGTCAGCATTCAAGTCCCCGAATCGACTGCTGCTCGCATCCGCGTGGATGAAGGGGTAACTGCCGTAAGCGTGGATACAAATAGATTCCCAAGATTGGATTCAGGTATGTATCAATCAGCTAATTTCGATACCGCTGTGGACCGTGCCGAGATCAATATTGAAGCGGGACTTGGTTCAGTGTCGGTGAAGTAAAAAGGAAAATAAAAATGAAAAGATTTGATCCTCGGTTATGGCTTGGTGTTCTTTTGGTTTTTGGTGGTGTGCTTGCACTACTCGATGCGATGAATGTGATCTCAAACTCAAGTGGCATCTTCTGGGGTTTGATTTTTGCAGCAGGCGGAGCGTTGTTTCTCTACATGCTCTTGAGCGACCGCAATAACTGGTGGGCGGCGTTCCCAGCCTTTACTCTGCTTGGTTTAGCAGCACAATCAATTTTGCCTCCAGCACTTTCATCCATTGATGGACTGGTCTTCTTTGCTGGCATCAGCCTGGCCTTCGGGTGGGTGTACTTTACAAGCACTGAACGCTGGTGGGCCATCATCCCTGCGGGCGTATTGCTCACGCTGGGTGCCGTCTCTACATTAGATGCCCTTTTCAGGGGAGATATTGGTGGCGGATTCTTTTTCCTTGGGCTGGGCCTTACCTTCATCCTGGTCGCCGTCCTGCCTGGTGGAAGCATGCGCTCGTGGGCATTCATTCCTGGCGTCATTCTCCTGATCTTTGGCGCGCTTCTTGGCACATCCGTCGAGGGGCTGGCAGAATATATATTGCCAACCGTTCTGATCATCCTGGGCGGATACTTTGTGATAAGGTTTTTCACGAGTCGATCTGCAGGGTAAGATCATCTTGATATTAAACGAAAAACGGGATGGTAACACATCCCGTTTTTCGTTTAACCACTACGCTCAATTGCGACGCAGAGTATACTTGTTCAAATTATGGTTGAATCAAGATCAGTTAAACCAACGCTAAAAACTCTACCGCTCATTCTAATCGTGTTGGGGATCATTCTGATCGCGGCCTCCACATATTTCATTTTGCAGGACGCTGCGCCTCAGACCAACTTTTCAACTGTTCCCGTTAAAGTGAATTACGATGCCCCCGAATTGACCCTAACGGACACCCAAGGCATTTCGCATTCACTATCTGACTATCGCGGGCAGGTGGTACTTATCAATTTGTGGGCAACGTGGTGCATCCCCTGCAAGGAAGAGATGCCAGCACTGCAATCTTTTTACGACAAAAATAAAGAATTCGGCTTCACAGTCATTGCCATCAACGATGGAGATCCATTGACAGATGTTTTGCAGTTTGCAAAAGAGTATCACCTCACATTCCCCATCTGGCTGGACCCAACTTATATTGCCACAGAGCAGGCATTCAAGACAATGAATCTGCCCAGTTCATTTGTGATCGACAGAGATGGAACAGTTCGATTATTGTGGGTCGGCGGCATCAGCAGCACGATGCTTGAAGAACACGTCACAACTCTCATTATGGAGAAACCATGAAGGCAAATGTCACCTGGCAAAATAATATGGTCTTTATTGGCAGATCTGCCTCCGGCTTTCCAGTGCAAATGGATGCAGATTCAAATTTTGGTGGAACGGATAGCGGCGTTCGCCCGATGGAAATGATCGCGTTAGGGCTGGCAGGCTGCACTGCTATGGACGTGATCTCGGTCCTGCTAAAGAAACGTCAGGACGTGACTCAGTTTGAAGTAAGGGTCGATGCGCCGCGTTCAGTTGACCATCCCAAAGTTTTCACAAAGGCCGTTATCACTTATCTCGTCACAGGCAGGAGTGTGGACGAGGATGCGGTCTTACGCTCCATTGAACTGGCTGCAACAAAATATTGCCCCGCGCAGATCATGCTTGAGACGGCGGTGCCGATGGATCTGCATTATGAAATTTTCGAAGATGAAGAGGATGGAAGTAAACGATTGACCTATCAAGGGGCATGGCAGGATCTGCCGCTGGAATGAGAATTTGAAACGCGACTATTTTGAACTTATTTCTGAT
>JAXIPJ010000103.1:0-4086 GCA_045402985.1 Anaerolineales bacterium | reverse complement strand
CGTGGAGACCGCAGCTCCCGACGGGCTGACATGTTTAAAGGATGCGGCGGCCGGCAGGTTAAGCGCGGCCTTGAGTTCGCGCACAAGTTGCCAGGAGTTCATTGCGTCCAGCAGGTTGATATAGCCGGGCGAACCACCGAGGACCGTGATTGGGAGATCAGAACCGTCCTTCATGAAGACGCGTGCGGGCGCCTGTTGAGGGTTGGTTCCGTAACGGAGAGAAAAGGATGATGACATGGAGATTCCTTCTATCGGATAAGTTCAACTTTCCGGTTGCCTTCGACGAGCTCGCCGATGATAAAAGTTTTTTCGAGGATAAGTTTTTGGACTTCTGCAACTGATTCTTTATCTACAATAGCTATCATACCAATGCCCATGTTGAAAACGCGGAACATTTCAACAGATTCGATATTGCCATTTTTTTGAATGAGAGTCCATAGTTGGGATATGGGCCAGGAGCCAAGCTGGATTTCTGCGTTGAGATTTTCCGGCAGCACGCGCGGGATATTTTCGATGAATCCGCCGCCAGTGATATGAGCAAGTGCCTTGATGTGAGAGAGTATCGGATGCAGAATGGGAAGATAGGAGCGATGAGGCGCAAGCAACGCATCGGCTAGTGAGCAGTCGAGTTCGGGGGAAAAAGTGTCGAGCGGAATGTCGACAAAAACTTTGCGAATGAGAGAATAGCCATTTGTGTGAGGACCAGATGACGTGAGCCCGATTAATATATCTCCCGATTCTAAATTCTTGCGCGGCAGGATGTCATCATGTTCAAGCGCACCAACAATTGTCCCTGCGACATCGAATTCATTTGGCTGGTACACGCCAGGCATTTCAGCAGTTTCGCCACCAAGGAGGGCAATACCAGCTTCCTTACAGGCTTCGGCGATCCCGGTCACTACTTCCGCAGTGACTTCGGGGGTCAACTTCGACGTTGCGAAATAATCCATGAAGAAGAGTGGGCGCGCACCCTGTACAAGGATGTCGTTAATGCAATGATTGACAATGTCATGACCGATGCCACGATATCTTCCAACAGACGCGGCCAATTTCACTTTTGTTCCAACTCCATCCGTAGATGCAACCAGCACAGGAGATTTCATCTCTTTAAAAATGGAAGCATCGAACAATCCACCGAAAGAACCGATGTCCGAAAGCACGGCGGAGGTATACGTGGATTTGACCGCATCTCTCATTAAATCCATGGCGCGATTTCCAGAGTCGATTGATACGCCTGAATCGGAATATGCTGATTTCTTTACCGCGCGATAAGCGATGTCTTTTCGATATTGCATACCTTCAAATGAAACTTTATCGACATTTGCATACACTTGCTTCACTGCGGAATCGATGTCCTCTGCCCAGGATGTCAACCCAAAAACTCGCCCGCCTGCGCTCATGACTGTATCTTTATCCATTGTCGTTCCTGCGTGAAAGCAGATCGTATTTGTGGGGAGAGACTCGAACTTTACAGGCTTCCCCCATTCGGCTTTTTCAGGATACCCCTTACTTGCCAAAACAACGCATACCGCAGCGCCGTCCTTCCAGCGGATGTTCATATCTTTGAGGGTGCCGTTTATGCAAGCTTGGAAAATATCGAGCAAATCCGTTTCAAGCAATGGCAACACTGCCTGAGTCTCAGGGTCGCCGAAACGGCAGTTAAATTCCAGAACACTGAGGCCGTTCGAAGTCAGAATAAGACCCGCGTAGAGTACGCCTATGAACAGCATCCCTTCGAGTCGCAATCCACCTACGGCAGGTTTCAAAATTTTTTCAATTGCTTCGTCCATCAGTTCCGCAGTAAAGATTGGGGCAGGCGCATAAGCGCCCATGCCGCCGGTATTGGGGCCACGGTCATCATCCAATAAACGTTTGTGATCTTGTGCCGGGAGCATTGGTGTAATCGTTTCACCATCTGTAAAAGCCATCAACGAAACTTCCAGTCCATTCAGGCGTTCTTCAATGACCACTTCACTACCAGCCTCACCAAATGTTTTATCAACCAGAATCGATTCAAGTGTCGCTTTGGCTTTATCAAGGGTCTCGGGCAGAATCACGCCTTTCCCTGCCGCCAAGCCTGAGGCCTTGATAACAATTGGATAATTCACTCTTTCGAGATATTTGATTGCATCTGTGATTTTATCGAATGTGGCATAGCGTGCAGTTGGGATGTAGTGCCGCGCCATGAAATTTTTGGAGAAGACTTTCGACGTCTCAATCTGCGCCGCGGCCTGCTTCGGCCCAAAACAACGGATGCCGTCTATCGACAATGAATCTGCCAGACCCGCGGCGAGTGGGAGCTCGGGTCCTACAATTACTAAGTCAATCTGTTTTTCTTTGCAAAAGCGGACAACTTCTGGATGATTATTCACGTCGAGCGACATATTCTCGCCGCAAGTTACTGTCCCCGCGTTGCCGGGTGCAATGTAAAGTTTTGTTAAACGCGGCGACTGGGCCACCTTCCATGCCAGCGCATGTTCACGTCCACCCGAACCGATGATCAAAACATTCATCAATGTCCCTATTTCAAGCTCCGCTCAAAGCCTGTCTTCGCAGTTTGGACATCCACATCGATCGGGTATTGTCCCGTAAAGCACGCCTGACAATACCCCTCTGTCCGTCCCACTGCGCGCATCATACCTTCCATAGAAAGATACATCAGCGAATCGGCATCAACGATCTTGCGGATTTCATCCACCGTCCGCTTATGAGCAATCAGGTTGTCCTGTGTGCCCATATCCACGCCCATGTAACACGGATGTTTGATGGGTGGGCAGGTGATCGCCACATGCACCTCCTTTGCGCCCGCGCTGCGCAATAACTTGATCAGCGGCCCGGTGGTGTTGCCGCGCACGATGCTGTCATCGATCATGATGACGCGTTTGTTCAATACATTCTCGTTGATCACGTTATATTTCATCGCCACGCCGCGTTTGCGAAGTGAATCTGTTGGCTCAATGAACGTCCGCCCAACGAAACGATTTTTTACAAATCCATCGTTGTACGGAATCCCGCTCAATCGCGCAAAACCGATCGCGGCCGGGATGGACGAATCCGGTACGGGAATAACCACATCCGCTTCGACCTTAACTTCGCGCGTCAATTCCTCTCCCAATCGCTGGCGGACGTGATGCACGCTTTGATTATCCCAAACGTGGTCCGGCCGCGCAAAATAAATATTCTCAAACACACAGCGCGCTAGTGGCTCATGTGGTTTGAGCGCCTGATGTACCACCAGTGCATTGTCCGAAAGAGTCACCACTTCGCCGGGATTCACTTCACGAATTGCTTCACAACCCAGGGTGTGCAACGCGCCCGTTTCAGATGCTGCAGCATATCCGCCGTTAGGTAACCATCCCACGCACAATGGACGGAATCCCCACGGGTCACGCGCCACATATACACAATCACGAGTCAGGATCACAAGCGAATACGCACCGATCCATTCCTTCATACAGGATTGAATCCGCTCACTCCAGGTTTTTCCCTGTGAACGGGCAAGCATCATGGTCATCACCTCAGTATCTGATGATGATGACAATCCCACACCATCTTCAAGCAGGTGCTGGCGCAGTTCTACCGAGTTCACAAGGTTTCCGTTATGTCCGAGCGCCAGAGGTCCGTGCATAGTCTCGATCATAAAGGGCTGCACATTCCGCACCAATGAGGAGCCTGTAGTTGAATAGCGCGTATGCCCGATGGCATAGTGTCCCTTCAACCCATCCAATGTATGCGGGCCGAACACCTGCGAGATCAAACCAACGTTCTTGTAGAGGGACATCGCCTGCCCATCTGAAACAGCAATCCCCGCCGCTTCCTGTCCGCGATGTTGTAATGCGAACAACCCAAAGAACGCCATACGCGCCACGTCTTCATTCGGGGCAAAAATACCGACAACACCGCACTCTTCCCTGGGTCCTTCTTCCATCCATACTTCCAACTGAGTCACGTTTTGCATAAAATGATTTCCGTTAAGTATTACAGGTTTACCTGTTTCACTTCAATGATCGGAGCAAGAGAGCGGAGTCCCGCAAGGACCGCTTCGGGAGCTTCGCTATCAAGGTTGATAAATGAGAGAGCTGTGCC
>JAXIPJ010000406.1:0-5955 GCA_045402985.1 Anaerolineales bacterium | reverse complement strand
AGTAACGACTCCACCAATTGCCGAGGATATAGCGCGGGATCATCGGAATCTCGCCCGCGATCCGCGTATAGTCGCGCAACGATGAGGGGATGTCGGAACCATAGCCAAAGAAATAAATATCCAGAGAGTTCCTAAAGGCTTTAGAAACCTTTATGGACTTTTTGCCGACGCGCGGCACGAGCCAGCCAGTTTCATCGAAGACCAGTGTTTTCGAGTCATCCACAACTGACCAACCAGCTGTCGAGATCAGACCATCTTCGAGTTTCGTCCTGCCTGCAACTCCATCAAGCGTACGCGCGGTACCTTTGAGGTTGCCAGCTCCACGCGCCGAGTCACCATAACGCCAGATCAAGCCATTGTGTTTGAGTTTGATGCTCAGATTACGGGAGGTAAACCCGGAATGCCCAACTTCATAGACGAGATGAAGATAATCGGTTTCAACCTCAACGACTTTACTTGTGATCGACTTCTTGAATCGCGGCACAGGCTGTTCACGATACCAGAAGACTTGCGAGGGACGGTCTTCGAAAATATTATCGTTGCTAAATTCGATCCGGATAATACGATCTGTTAAAACAGTAAATCGAACGTTAGGCGCGGTAACAATCGCTTTCGGGTTGGCAACAGGCTTGAAGGCAGGAACAGGCGGAAGAGGCATGGACTCCCTCGGTTTTATTAGGAATGGTAGATTTCTTGTCGGTGAACCCAGTGTAACTAAATCTTCTGAAAATTGCAAAACGCTCTCGCACGCAACTGAATCAAAAGTCCCCGCCGCGTGACGGGGATTTTCATTTTTTATCGTCTAGGGAATAATCAGTACTTGCCCTACACTGATTTGATTGATATTCGTAATATTATTGGCAGAAGCAATGGCTGCCACGGTGGTTCCATATTTGATGGCGATCACCGTCAAACTTTCGCCAGATTTTACGGTGTGAGTACGTGGGGATGAAGAACCACCATTGTCTTCTGATGGAATCGCAATTGCAACGGGGACTGTTAATTGATCGCCTGTCTTGAGAAGCTGCGGGTTTGCACTGACAAGTTCGCGTACTGTTAGCCCATATTTATTGGCAATTGATTCAAAAGTATCACCTGCGGCAACTGGATGTTTTTTAGGGGTGGGCTGTGGCTCAGTCTGTACGCCCGCGAATTTATACAAGTCATCCAGCGAGCCGTTGAAAACATTCAGATCCACCCTCGCATTGATGCCATTGATGCGACCCTTATCACTGTATTGCCAAAACATCCATTTGAACCAGCCGCGTGGGAGCGGAGGCTGAGTGCCAGGAATATATTGACTGGGATATTGCGCAAGCCAAAGCGGATAATCTTTTGCCCAGGGTGGTGGTCCGCCACCTGCTTCAGAAAAATAATCCTGAAGGAAGTATTGTCTGGAATAGATGATGGGCTTTTTGCCAAAGGCCGTTTCAACGAGATCCAGCCAGATCTTGGCGCGCTCGATGATCTTATCCTTCGTTTGCCCGTCATTGGTTTCAAGATCCAGCACTGGCGGCAATTCACCGTTATCGCCCATCGACTGTACATAATCGATGAATCTGGTTGCCTGCTTTTTTGGGTCAAGATTACCGCGAAAGAAATGATAGGCTCCCCTCAAGAGTCCGGCGGATTTCGCGCCGCGCCAGTTGTCGTCGAAGGTGGGATCTGAATAAGAACTCCCCTCACTAGCCTTTGCAAAAACAAAGCGTTGACCGGTTGCGCGCACCTTGGGCCAGTCGATACCCGCATTCCAATAGGAAACGTCAATACCTGGAACTGTCGCCATATCTGCTTCTCCTTATTCTGAAGTCCATCGGACTCCGAGCGCAATACCCGGCAAGGTTAGCACAATTCGTCAGCAAAATCAACTACTTTGAAAAATTGGAAATTAATTTTTATCTACCCTTGCTTCAGGCTTTATGGTATAAAAATCCTGTCCCTGCTGTGTTCGTGATGTTGCAATTCCCGTTTTGAGCCAATACCTAAAAAAAGGGTCTTTAACTCCAAAAGAAATAACGCGATAGGCCTGAGCCAAGGCGGCGTTTCTGGGTAGGGACCCACCTGTGAAAGCAGGTTCAAAACTCGGCAGCACACGGCATTGGCGGGGAATCGAAATTATAGACCCCAAGAGTTTAAACTCTTGGGTCTTAATTTTTTATGGAGATTGATGTATGACAATGGCAGCGCGCAATCCGGATTCAAACGCGCCCTGAATCCATGCATGATACAACGACGCGTGTTCTCCTGCAAAATGGATTCTTCCCTCTGGCTTTACAATTTCATCATGCAGCAAAGTTTGCTGTCCCGGATCAAACAAAGCAAACGCACCACCTGCGAATGGATCATCATGCCACATGTGTGATGCGCCTGTTTCGAATTCATCCCTGATCTGTGGGTGGATCATGGCGACGTTTTCCAACGCCTGCTCTATGCGTTCGTGCGGCAATAGTGAGCCCCAGCGTTGCGCGTCTTCAGACCAAGTATAGCTGACGAGCAAAATGCCGCGGCCCGTCTCTTTGCCATAGTCTGTGTAGTACAAATTGCGGATCGCGAGGTCGGTGACTGTCCCACCGCCGAAGATGCCTTCATCTGTCTCCCAAAATCGACGACGCGTTTGAAAGAATATCTTTGCGGACGCATCATAATGCAATTGTCGGATGGCACGTTGCTTTGGGCGCGAGAATGGTTTCAACACCTCCACATGGCGCAGCACGGGAAACGGCACTGTAATGATGGCGTAGTCACCGCGCGCCTCAAAGCGACCTGAGCGCGTCTGATAATGAATGATAACTTCATCGAGAGTTTGATCCATCGCGATCATCCTGGCGCCGTAACGGATGCGGGATCCCAACTCAGGAAGGAATGCATGCGGAAGATGATCCGCTCCGCCGACGATCTGACACATATTTGTATAGTAGTTGCCACCATCTTCACGAAATAATTCAAGGAAGGATGAATTCATCATCGCTTCCTGGTTGTTCAGCAGACCAAACATTTCAATCATCCCTTCGGACCAGCCTTTGAGTTCCAGAAACTCGCGCACGGAATACTGGTCATACTCGCGATTGATCTGTTCCCAGCCTGTATCGCCTTCCTTCTCCACTTTTTCAACCAACGGTCGAATAGTCTCCTCCCAATAGTGACCAGACATTTTTCCCTTCTCCACTTCAGACATTTGAAATCCCATGAGCTCAGGGTTGGCAAGTATTTCTGACATGCGGCGCTTGATGCCACCAACATGCACATAGGCTTGGGGGTTACCCATTGCAAAATCAGATGTTTGCAATCCAAATTTTTCGACGTAAGCCATCGTCAACGCGTGCGCACGTGGAATGCGCATGGCGCCAGCTTCACCATAGAGTCCGCGCGCAAACGGCTCACGCAATGTATAGACCCGGCCACCCACACGTTGCTGGGCTTCCAGGATCAAAGGTTCATGTCCGGCCTGAAGTAATTCGTATCCGGCTGAAAGTCCCGCGAGACCTGCACCCACAATGATCACTTTCTTCGGCGTGGTCCCGTCAAATTTACTGGCTATCCCGTGTTTTACAACGTCTACATAATCTGGAATGGAATGTTCAGATCGCATGAAAGCCTCCAAAGTCAAGACGCAACTTATCGAAAATCGATACAATATTCAATCGCCAATTTTGTACTTGACGAAGCAAGTTCATAAGTGTAGAATCGCCGCAGTTAACAACTAAATAACGGAGAATTAGCGGCTGGATCCTGTGGTTTCGATACGGCGGAAGAACACTGCCTACTCAACCAGCAAGGATCACGAGGTGGAGGTTCCCCCGTGCGAACGGGATGCTAATCCCTCACCCATCCTCTCCCAAAGGGAGAGGGGTGAAGCGGAAAAAATCGGATCGATCAGCGGATGCCTCTGGAGTTAGTCACACACTCCCTTCTCCCTTCCAAAGAAAGCGTAGGGCAACAAGTTTAAAAAAACGCTGTTGCTCATGTCGAAAACCAGACGGTAACGGCTGGGACAAGACAAGTGCGGTGATACAGGTGTATCCCATCTGTTTGTTTTTATTTGGAAGGGCTGTCTTTTTTAATGCTGAGTCATTTAGCAGGCATGCCCACGCATGCCTGTTTTTGTTTTCCTCATCCCCTGCCCTTCTCCCGAAGAGAGAAGGGAGTCTCCCTCTCCCTCTGAGAGAGGGTTAGGGTGAAGGAGAGCAAGAATCGGGTCGGCATCGACGAGAGATGTTCATAGAATAGATGAAAAGGAGAAACTATGAACACAAAAACCGATCTCAAGCAAAGTTCTGAAGATTACCTGCGCATTGAGCAGGCGATCCTGTACCTTGAAAATAATTATAAGGACCAGCCGGGCCTTGAAGAGGTGGCGGCAAATATCGGGTTGAGCGAATACCACTTTCAGCGACTGTTCACACGCTGGGCAGGAGTCAGCCCCAAGCGCTTTCTGCAATTTCTGACGAAGGAAGGCGCAAAGGATTTGCTAAACCGATCTGAAAATCTGCTGGATACCACGCATCAAGTTGGACTTTCGAGTCTGGGCCGGCTTCACGATCTTTTCGTCACCACTGAGGCTGTTTCACCGGGCGAATACAAATCGCGCGGCGAAGGCGTGACCGTTCGCTATGGAATTCACCCCACGCCGTTTGGAAAATGCCTGATCGGGCTGACGGAGCGCGGTATCTGTCACCTTGGGTTTGTGCCGGCCAGCGAAGGTGACGCGATTGACGACCTCGTGACAGACTGGAAGCACGCAAAGATGATCGAAGACTATCGGGCCACCGCAAGTCTCATTGCGCCAATCTTTGATCTGCGTTATGGTGGTCGTGGCAAGCCACTGAACTTACATCTGCGCGGCACGAACTTCCAGTTGAAAGTATGGGAAGCATTACTGCAAGTGCCAGCCGGCGCGGTGACGACCTATGAAGCGCTTGCAATGCGTGTCGGACAACCCAGTGCTGCGCGCGCTGTTGGCAGTGCAGTCGGACACAACCCGATCGCGGTGTTGATCCCATGCCATCGTGTGATACGCAAGGTCGGTGAGTTCGGGAACTATCGCTATGGCGAGTTGCGGAAGAAGGCTTTGTTGGCAAGAGAGTTTGCGAATGTATCGGTGGTCGAGTAGCGACGAACGGATGAGAAGGATATCGAGGCTACCTGTTAACAGAATTATTATTGTAACAAGTTGGTCTTGACACCTGCACTGCACCAAGCGAAGTACGGTGCAAGTGTACGGGCTTCGCCCTGCTCGACTACCAGATAGAGAAGACAAAAGGAATTAAATTGAAAACAAAAATTTGGATCGCGTTATTGGCTTTATACATTGTGTGGGGTTCGACCTATCTTGCGATTCGCTTCGCAGTGGATACCATTCCGCCGTTCCTGCAAGCGGGCCTGCGATTTCTCATCTCGGGCTTAATCCTGGTGATCTGGCGCCGCGCGGCTGGTGATGAAATGCCATCGCTGAAACAATGGAGATCGCTGGCGATCGTTGGCACTTTACTTTTGCTCGGTGGGAACGGGTTGGTTTCTTTCGCTGAACAACGCATTGCATCTGGAGTTGCTGCTCTGATCATTGGAACAGTTCCACTGTGGCTGGTGCTGATCGAAGCGATTCGCCCGGGTGGCGTGAGACCCTCGTGGCGCGCGCTCATCGGGTTGATCGTTGGCTTCGGCGGCATCTATCTGCTCATTGGGCCCTCTGAATTGACAGGCAAATTTCAATTCGACGTTTTAGGCACATTGACCCTCATCACTGCTGCGTTCCTATGGTCCGTTGGTTCAATTTTCAGCCGAAGTGCTGAGTTGCCAAAATCCGCTTTGATGACCACAGGTGCGGAAATGCTGGCAGGCAGCATCCCAATATTTATCGTGAGCATCCTGTTTGGCGAATGGAAGTCATTCAGCTTTGCGCAGGTTTCGGTCCAATCGTGGCTTGCGTTGCTATATCTCATTACCTTCGGTTCGATG
>JAXIPJ010000263.1:0-2065 GCA_045402985.1 Anaerolineales bacterium | reverse complement strand
TTCGACAGGGTCTACGCGTGGGACTTGAACCTTGAATACCAAGCCGGGTCCACCGGTTGTTCTATAAGCGTGATAGACCACTTCCATCTTATTTTCGGGGAAGTAATCCACGCCGGTGACGGCGGTGAGCAGATCAAAACCCATTTCATCGCGGATGGCGGTCGCGACTTCGATGAGGGAATCTTTTTCGATAATGAAGCCGCTAAAGCCGGGGCGGGTGTCAGCGGAGACAACACCGGGGAAACGCGCGGCCAGGTCAAGGGTCAGGGTTGAAGCGGGTGTAGTCATCTTATCCCTCCTTTGCTGCTGCGGCAGTCTTGATTTCCGCATTGCGACGCGGGTCGATCAGATCAGGTCCAAGAATCGGAACAGGCACATAATTTGCATCCTGCTTTTTCTTGTCGTACCAGCGATTTGTCTTCATGCTTTGCCTGTCAATTTTTTCCTGCAATTTGATCATGCCTGCGATTAATGCTTGTGGAGTTGGAGGGCAACCGGGAATATAAACATCAACAGGTAAAAATTTATCAATTCCCGCCACAACGTTATATCCTTCTTTGAACGGCCCGCCGCCTGAAGCGCAGGCGCCCATGGCAACAACATATTTCGGCTCAGGCATTTGGTTATAGAGGCGCACGATGGCAGGCACCATTTTTTTCGTGACGGTGCCAGAGACGAGTAGAAGGTCAGCCTGGCGCGGAGTGGGACGCATGACCTCCATGCCGAAGCGTGCCATGTCGTAGCGTGCGGTCTGCGCGGCGATCATTTCAATCGCGCAGCACGCCAGCCCAAACATGAGCGGCCATACAGATGAACGCCGACCCCAGTTGTAAAGACGATCAAGCGTGGTCACGGCGATGGCATGTTCCATATCTTCAGGGATGTGGTATTCTGGCAAACTCAGTTTTTCATTGTCCATGAATATTCTCCTCGAACCAGTCTCGATAAATTGCGTAAAGGATGTCGTCGTTGGCGAGCGCTGGGTCATCCTCAAATTCTGAAAGTTCTAACGTCCAGTTGTAAATTTGCTGTAGAGTTACTTCTGCCATATTCACATCTTTGTGTTGCCTGCGCAATTCCATTGCAATGGCAAAGGTGGCTTCCCAGGTTAATGTCATTTACTTTCCAGTTGGCGCTCTCTGAAATAAAGAAAAAGTGGCAACGCAAATGAAAGACCGACAGTCAATGAAGCTAAAATATAAAGCCACCAATTTTTCATTTGCAGCGTGTTGGCTTCAATGATCATATAGATCCAAAATACGATAACGGAAATGATCAGGTCAACGGCAAAAAATGTGGATATGTTATTTGCAAAAAGTTGTTGAAAGAGTAACTGCAAATTAAATCCGTCTGCAGCAAGAAATTTGAATAGGAAGCAATAAGGTGCAAACAAGCCAATGAGCGCCAGAGCGAGATAAATGCTTTTCCGGCTCATAAATTATTCCTCCCGATTATCGATCTGCGCGCGTTGTAGTTTGCCGGAATAATCCACGTAGATCGATTTCCATTCGGTGAACACTTCCAGCGCAGCCTGGCCTGCTTCGCGATGTCCGTTACCTGTGCCGCGCACGCCACCGAACGGGAACTGAATCTCGGCGCCGGTTGTTCCGTGATTGATGTAGACCAGTCCGGTTGCGATGTCGCGCATGGCGGTGAATGCGCGGTTTACATCCTGAGTAAAGATGGATGTGGACAGGCCATATTGTGAACGATTATTAACTTCGATAGCTTCCTCAAGCGATCCGACTTCGATGATGGAAAGCACTGGACCAAAGATCTCTTCCGCCTCGAGCGTGGACCCGGGGTTGACTCCGTCAAATAAAGTGGGATTGTAGAAGAAGCCTTTTCCGTTAATATCCGCTACCGATGCGCCGACTAACGTGCGCGCGCCTTCCTTCTGTCCGATCTGCGCATAGCTATGGATTCTCTCCAACGCGGCTTTATTGATGACGGGGCCCACATCTATTTGTGAGTCAAGCCCATCACCAAGTTTCAGTTTCTTTGTTCTCTCAACCAATGACTCTGTCACTTTGGCAGCGATGCCTTTTTGCACAATCAATCTACT
>JAXIPJ010000414.1:0-12730 GCA_045402985.1 Anaerolineales bacterium | reverse complement strand
GTCAGAACCATTTTTGTAGGACTTGTTCTCGTTCTTGGTTTTATTATTTACATCTTTTGGGACCTGCCATCCGTTGACTCTCTTCCCGAAACTTACATGACTCCCAGTGTGCGCATCACAGACCGCAATGGGCGTCTGCTTTATGAAATCCTTCCGCAGGCAGGCGGACGGAATACAGTTTTATCCATCGAGAGCATTCCGCAGTGTCTGAAAGATGCGACGATTGCTGTGGAAGACAAATATTTCTACAGCAACCCTGGCATTGATATTACGGGAATCATCCGCGCAATCTGGATCAACATCAAGGGGGGCGAGACCATCGCAGGGGGAAGCACGGTCACACAACAGGTGGCGCGCAATCTGTTGCTCAGTCAGGATGAAAGGACAGAACGCACGCTCCGGCGCAAGCTGCGTGAGGCGGTGCTCGCGTGGCAGATGACTCAAAAACTGTCCAAAGATGAAATCCTGGCTTTGTATCTCAACCAAATCAATTATGGCGGGTTGGCCTACGGCGTGGAAGCCGCATCACAAACTTACTTTGGAAAACCCGCCCGTGACTTGCTTCTGCCAGAATGCGCGCTCCTAGCAGGCTTGCCTCAAGCGCCTGGTATGTATAACCCATTTACAAATCCTGATCTGGCGAAAGAAAGACAGGTTATCGTGTTAGGACTCATGGAGAAGGAAGCATACATCACCCATGAAGAATATTTTGCCGCTGAAGCCACGCCATTAAGTTACAACCCAACACCCTATCCCATCGAAGCGCCGCATTTTATCTGGATCATCAAAAATCAAATTGACAAATTAATATCGTCTGGCATTCTCAACTCACGTCAGAGTCTGGTCGTGCGCACAACACTTGATCTGGATGTTCAGCATTTTGCTGAAGGAGTGATCCATCGCCGCATCGAAGGATTCAAAAATGATGATGCCACCATCGGCCACAACGTCAATAATGCCGCGCTGGTGGTGATCGATCCGCATACTGGCGAAGTGCTTGCACTGATTGGAAGCACGGATTATTTCGATGAGTCCATTGACGGCGCCTTGGATATGGCAAACTCCCCGCGCCAGACCGGTTCCGCTTTCAAGCCGTTTATCTACGCTTTGGCGCTTGACCCAACGCGACCGAATGCCTGGAATGCCGCGACTTCGATACTTGATGTCTCCACAACGTTTACCACTCACAATGGCGCGCCTTATACACCGGTCAATTACGACAGCCGCGAACATGGACTCGTCCCGGTCCGCGAGGCGCTTGGATCTTCGCTAAATATCGCCGCAGTGAAAACTCTGAGAGAAGTTGGGATCGAAAACACGATCAATCTTGCCAGACGTCTCGGCATCACTTCATTGAGCGAAGCGGGACAATATGACTTGTCTCTCGCGCTGGGGGGCGGACGGATCAGTCTGCTTGAACTTTCAACGGCGTATGCCTCACTTGCCAACAACGGATACTACGCAGGTAACTATTCAATATTGGATATTCACGACGCGGATGGAAACCTCCTTTATACCGAGGATAAAAACCCGCCGCTTCAAATCCTTGACCCGCGCGTGACCTGGCTCATCAGCGACATCCTCAGCGATGACTCCGCGCGCACCACTGGCTTTGGACCCAACAGCACTCTGAAGTTGGATCGCACAGCGGCTGTCAAGACAGGGACAACCACCAACTTCCACGACAACTGGACGATTGGATATACTCCCGATCTTTTAGTTGGAGTCTGGGTGGGCAATAGCGGATACGAGGCCATGCACAACGTGACAGGACTCACAGGCGCCGCGCCAATTTGGCACGAAGTCATGCGCGGACTCTTGCAGGGTCGTCCCGACCATCCATTCGAACGACCAGATGGATTGACTCAAGTTGAAGTGTGCGACTTATCGGGGCTCCTCCCCACTTCAGCCTGCCAACATACACGTATGGAATGGTTCATCGCGGGGACAGAACCCAAACAACCAGATAAATTCTATAAACAAATTTGGATTGATGCACTGACAAATTCCCTCGCAAACGATTCCACTCCCACCGAACGGCGCCAGTCAATCATTGTTTTGGTTCTACCCGTTGAAGCACAAGCATGGGCACACGAACAGGGACTGCCATTGCTCACAGATTATTCTCAAGCCGCAAGTAATATTTCAAAAGAAGAAAATCAATTAGTCTTGCTCTCCCCGCATCCCAACACAACCTACCGTATTGACCCAAACTTTGATTTATCCTCCCAACAGCTCCAAATCGAAGTCGCCGTGGGACAGGGCATCTCGCAAGTCACGATCTGGGTGGATGGAAATACGCTCACCACTTTATCTTCTTCACCGTACCAAGCCTGGTGGACACTATCCGCAGGCGAGCATCGCATCTGGGTGGAAGGGGTAACGGCGACTGGTGAAACTGTGACGAGCAATATTGTGATTATCAACATTGTGTTGGGCAAACCATAAAATCAATAGCCTTCTAGAAGCGAGTTAGTAATTGCAAGAATGATTCCTGGAACCTCCCCCTCTTACTCGGTGTATTTGGTATGAAAGGATAGTTACCATGCTAAAGCTCAGATGTATCTTGATTGTTGGTCTGGCTCTGAGTGTTATTTTGACAGCCTGTGCACCGGCAACACCAGCGCCGACACTAATTCTCCCATCACCACAACCGACCTTGCCGTCTGCGACGGCTATCCCAACTCCTGAGCCAATTGGCGTGGGCGTGCCGGTGATCCAATATTTGAATGAACAGAGCAAGCTTCTGGTCATTTCGTCAGTAACAGGCAAGGCATTGGATGCATTTACTCCCATGCCGCTTGGATACAACTATAACTATGCTTTTGCACCGGACGGGCGTACGCTGGCTCTTGTCTCCGATGCTCAACTCAATTTGATTGATCTGTCATCCTGGAAGAGTCATACATCCGATGTGGGTTTGCATGGATGGTTAAGTTCGGTGATTTATAGTCAGGATGGGACTCTGCTCGCATTGGCGAGTGGTGAACCTGACGGGGGCCTCCGGGTCGTTGATGCAAGGAGCGGTGAGGTAAAAGCCAGCACGCAGGCAGGCTTCTCGGTCAGGAATATCAAGTTCACCACCGATGGAAAAGCGATCATGGTTTATGGTCCTTATCTTGCAAGCACCGGAGTCGCCGCAAACGCCGGAGTCAGCGTTGGCGCACCCAAGGCCGCGCTGTTCGCTCTCTCAGATTTAAGCGTGCTCTGGTCGGTTGAATTGGCTGGCATCCGGGACGGCACCTTTCCCAAAAAAGCGGATACAGCGAATACGCAGGATATCTATCAACCTGGTGCAGCATGGCACTACGAGCCGGGAATCGCGTTTGCTCCCAACAGTGACGTGCTTTATGCCGTGCACGGCGATGAAGATAAATTGACGACGGTTGATTTCACCCATCGAAAAGTAAGCACGGTCGACATAAACGTCGAAGCAAGCTGGTTCGATCAGCTCATGGCATTGACCGCAGGCGTCGCACATGCCAAGGGCATGGATGGCACAACCAAACAGGCTGTCATTTCATTGGATGGGAAGTTCCTTTTTGTAGGTGGTAATACTGAGGTAGTCACCCAACAAGCGAATGGCAACTGGGACATAACCGACACTTCCATGGGTCTGCAAGTGATTGCGGTGGAAGATGGCACACTCGTCGATAAAATAGAGACTGAAGCAAGTCCGACTTGGCCATCCTCCGATGGCAAGCAAATCTTTTTGAGTGGTTGGAAAAGAAATACCAGCTACGGAACGCCATGGACGGATGTTTATGATATATCTTCCAGGGGCATCGTCAAACACCTCGATGGTGTATATTTGATCCCGACTCGCCGCATGGATGGAAAGGCGATCCTGGCATCCAGCAGTACGATCAGTAGCAACGTGAGTTATATGGCTTTGGTTGACCCTGATACTTGGGCAATTGTCAGCGAATGGAAAGGCACGGTTAACGTCGGTTGGTTGCTCGATCCATGAGCCTGGTGGACATTATCCGCAGGTGAGCATCGCTTTTGGGTGGAAGGTGTGAATGGAAATGAAGAGACCGTGAAAAGTGATGTAGTAATAATTAGAGTGATTAGCAAATAAATAGAAAATGCGCACTGCGCAGCATATCCCCAGACCGAAGCGGAGCAAAGGGACCACACATGGTTGTCAGGGGCAGCTATAACTGATGAAACGGGCTGCCAGTGGACACAAAGTGAATAGCCACGCCTGGTAACCTCTCTTCCAACCATGGAATGATCCATCTCATGCCGGGCTCTTCACTCGCTGCGTGTCCTATTACGATCAGACCTTTTTTGTATCCCATGTGGGTGGCATCGCGCACATATTCACTGACCTCCCATTCGTGTATTTCTCCTGTGATCAGCACATCCGCATCAGCCTCGCCCAGGCTGTCCATTTGAAACTCCGCCGGCGGAAATCCCGGAAGTAATGCAACCCGCTCACATCGTAACGTTAAATCACCCAACATACGTACGGTTTGTAGACCCAACTGTTTCTTGACCCAGTGTCCAACCTCAAGTAACGTCATCGGCTGGATGGAACACATATATGGGTGTTCCGGCAGCCCATTTGCTTCCCAATTTAGCTCTTTGAACAGGCCCATGATGGTGCTGTCTGGCAGCAAACTATGTAAATAATCATGGAAACGCCAGATGACCACGCGACTCTCCTCAATCAATCGGCGTTTGGCGATATAACTGGGATGCTGGCTGAGCCAATCCGTTGTATCGAGATGATTGTAGAAGGTCGGTTCATGGGTGATGATCAGATTGGCGCCAAGTTGAACGGCTTGCTCGATCACTTCACAGGTTGCCAGGAAAGTTACGAGGACCCCGGTGATTTGTTGCGATGCATTCCCCACTTTAATGGTATCGACGGTGTCTGAAAATGGGGCTCCTGGGACCGAAGAGATGATCCTGTCAATGGCTTGCTGAATCGTCAAGGTCATAGATTGATTTCTCCTGTTTCTGTTGATGGCAAGCTTCCATGCATGTTCTTTGCGATGTTGAGCAGGGCTAAAGCCGCCTGCTCAATGCATGGAAGCGCTCTGTGCTGGCGCACACAGGTCGAATTTATTCGACTTTCACGTAAGGCAGGACTTCAGTCCGACTGTGTGCAAGTCGGGTGGATGCAAATGGGGGAACAGTGAAGAGTGATATGGTGAGGATTATGGTGACAAGCAAATAAACAGAAAACACTCCAGATATTGTTATGGTACTGTCAGCACAAAATTGTTGAAATCGAAAACAATCTCTTCGCTCGAACCACTACATTTAAGCACTTCAATTCCAACGCGGTTTCCGTTCAGGCGAGAATCACTTATCTGATTTACATAAGTACCATTGATATAAAAATAGTAAGTCTCTCCTTTACCTATAACTGTCAGAGTGCGAGGTTGTCCAATGGAGTCTGAAACTATAGTGTTAGGGATAATTGCTTCGCGTGGCAAATCGTGACCAGATTCGCGTCGCAAAATTTCCACAGTATAGGTATTAGAACATGAACTAATCAAGAATAGATAATACTCGCCCTGCGCATTTCCACGAAACACTAACCCGTTGTGACAGGCGGGCGGTGTGTTCACTTCCGCCGAAAGCTTAAAGGTGTTCCTTGTAATCAACCCTTCATTGAAGAATGCTTCACGGGTTGCTATTTCAGTTGGCCGAAGGGTAACTTTAAAGCCACTGTTGGTAGGCTTGACATTAACGTGTTCGGCAAAAATGTCATCACTTGTCTCCCAGACACTCTTGTCTGTGCTTTTGGCTATTATGTGCCACGAGTTGGTACGGGACAGGAACCTTTCAGGGCGATACATTTGTTCAATAATTACGGGAACTGAACTAACGAAGATAATAATAAAGAATAGAATAACACCGACAACAAGGGGCGGTCTATTTGGAACATTCTTGTTTTGTTGATTCATGGGTTTTTATCCTTTGAAAAGGTGGCTAAACTGAATTAGAAGACGATCTAGAGAATATTTCGAACCGCTGAAAGCACAAAGATGTTCTACGGCTTCACTTCAAATACACTCCCTGCGCCTCTCCCGCCCACATCAGGGAAATAGAACTCGCTCGCCGTTGGCGGAATGACCTTGAATGTCCCTTCTGTGCTGGCGCGTGCGATATAAGTGTAGACGTACGTTCCAGCAGGGAGAAAGTCCGATGAGAGTACAACCTTCTCGTCGCGCAGCTCGGTGTGAGTGAAATACCACCATCCCCAGCCGCGCTCAGTGTAGTCGGTGATGGTGTACGACGTGGGAACGGCTGTATCGGTCAGGATCGTTGAGTCAATCGCTTCCAGGCCTGCTGGCAAGGGATCATCCACAACAAGGTAATGCACCGCCGCGGGGAGGACAATCGTCAAACGGACGCGCACTAGTTCGCCGCGCTGAATCTCGGTAATGGGAGTCTTGGGATCATCCAAAGTGAAATATTGACGCGAGAGACTCACACCCTGATCCAATGGCGCAATGGATTCAACAGGCAATGTTGCACTGAGATAAGCGGCGTAGTACAGATTTCCCTTCCCATCTCCACGCGTGAAGACGAGATAATTCGCGGTCTCCCTCAACAGGTCCTTCAACTCAACTTGAAGTTTTACAGATTGCGTCAAATTCTCTTTCGTCGCATTGCCTTCATCAAGAGCTTCGCCATTCAAGCCAACTGCGAACGCGTAATCAGTATCATATTCTTTGGATGCGGACATCCAGTTGGTCAACGCGATCAGCGACCACGAGGTTTCCTGCGTCGTGTACCAGTGTCCCCTTTCGCGATGAGCCATCAGCCAGCGCACCGCTTGTGCCGTGATTGGACTCTGCTGACCCTTCGCAGTCTGCACGAACGCATTCAACACGATGGCAGTCGTGCGCGTGTCTGTGTTCCAGTTCCAATAGTCCGTGCTGGATTCTTCCCAGTGCGCGCCGGAGGCTGATAAAACGGTGGCAGTTTCGAGGTCCGAAAGAAGCGAGTTGACTCTTTCGTCCTTTTCATCCAGCAAATACATTGCTTGCGCGAGATACGCCTTTCCATACAAACCAAGCGAAGTCCGATATTCGTAAATGAGGTTCGTCTGCGATGCGCGCAATTCATCCGCACGCGCCAACACATACAGCATGAACGCGGCGCGGTTGAATTGCCAGGTTGCGTCATTGCGCCTCAGGTTGGGCACATTCGTCTTCAGGTAATCAATGCCTCTTGCGAGCACGCTCTCCGATATGGTAAATCCAGACTCCTTCGCTTCGAGCAGGCCATACAGGACATACGCGGTCGTCTGCGGATCGCTATGCTCGCCGTCCCACCAATTCCAGCCGCCATCGGAAAGTTGTTTGGCGTAAATTCTTTGCAGAGCGGTCTTCACTTGCGAATCGAGTCGGTTTTGCACCAGGACGGTCTGAATGCCCGCGTTCTTCAGCGCGCGCGAGGTGATCACATTCGGCAGGAAGCGCGAAACCGTTTGCTCCATGCACAGGTATGGATAATCATCCAGATACGTGAGTCCGCTTTGCATGGACGCGGCGAGCGACGGCGAGACTTCAATCAAAAGTTGCGCATCGGTGAAATCAAATGTGGATGGAAGTTGAATCGCTTCCGTTGCCGAATTCGCAGATTGCAACATGCCAGATGTGCCGACCGTTTCTGTCACGGTGTAGTTGTAAACGGGAATGCCCTGATCGGATAACGTGCCAAGCGCGGGCTTACTGGAATCTTCGTACGCACCGCTGACCGCCTGCGCGGTGAAGTCCACACGCTTCACTCCGCTTTGGACTGTAAGATCCCATTTAACAAACGCCTGCGTCCCTGCCGCCACTTCCACCACCTGCGCCGCTGGAGAGATCAGATCAACGCCCTTCGCATCCAGCGACACGTTGACCGCGAGCGTTCGATTTTCATTGTTGTGAACGATCGCGCCGACGGACGCCTGATCGCCATTGACAAAGAAGCGCGGCGTCTGCAATTGAATGAAGAGCGGCTTTGTGCTGACGAGCTCGCTGGTACTTTGACCCACGCGGCTATCTTCTGTGACCGCCCGCGCATCCGCCTGCCATGTGGTGAGATTCTCGGGCAATGTCACTGTGAGTTGTGCCTTGCCATTTTCGTCAGTGATTGCATATCCTTCAAAGAAAGCCGTATCCTTGTAATCTTGTCGTACCGTGATGATTCCCAGGCTCTCACCGCCTCCTCCACCCCCACCGCCTCTGCCATCAGGAATGGACTCGCGATATTGCGCGTTGAAATCCTCCGCGTTCAGCACGAGGCCGAGTGCGGTACGCACTCCTAGCGCCTGGTCGGGATAGAACGCTTCAAGCATCCGCGCAGAGTTGGATGGCGCTAAAGCAAGCGCAGCTTTATCCACGACCGCTAAAGAGACATCTGCCGAGACAGGTTTTCCGCTGTAGTCTTTTGTTTCAATCGTATATGTGACCGTATCGCCAGGTCCTGTGGACTCTTTATCTGTAGTGACCTTTACTTCGAGTTCCTGGTGTTCAGTATCCACTCTGAAGCTCGCCATACCGATCTTGAAATCGGGCGTCCCGTTTTGTTCCGCGCCGTTGATGACTACCACCGATACATACGAAATGGGAGCCATCTCTTCAGTAATTGGCAATTTGTAAAAAGTGCTGTTACCTTTGAGTAAGACAACATCCTGTTTATAAATGTGTCCGCGTTCATAAGTGACCAACGCGTACACGTCATTCATGAATGGCTGTGCGATCAGAATCTCAGCCGTGTCACCTGGCGAATACGTATCTTTATCCACGACCAAATTGAAGGCGCGGTCATTCGTCTGTCGCCATGCGACGTAATCATCACTCGATACCCACATATACGCGGACGATTGATGCGAATGGCCTTTTGTATCCCGCACGGTCACGATGGCTTTATAGACTCCTCCCAGAGGCGGGACAAATGAAACGCCTACCCTGCCATCTTCCCCAGTGACAGCATTCGTTGTCGTGATGGGAATATCTTTCACCGAAGTTTCCCAACTCAACTGACCTTGCTGATCCTGAGTCTGTACGCTGAACCAGCGACGCTCAACGAACTTTATAGTCACTTTCTGATTAGCAACAGGCGCGGATGCCCAATCCAACACGACGACTTCAAATGCTTGCTCTTCGCCCTGCCTGCCAACATAACTCTCAGAGCGCACCCCTCCATAGACTTCGCTCTGATGCGCAACTACGCTCGCACTTCCGCTGACGACATTCCCCGCGACATCGGAGACATTCGCTCTGAAAGACACCTGCTGGCTGGTTTTGTTTTCACCCAGGCCGAGTGTCTGTGTGAGCTCCAAATGTCCGTCCTCATCCGTGACCGCCCGCCCTTCCGCCAGCACTCCGCCACTTCCTGATTCTTGCGGCGACCAATGGATATCCTGATCCCAATCTGTGAAATTGAATTGCGAGTATTCTGAACCTGGTTGGAAGAAATAGGGGGCAGATTCCATGAACCATTCTGTTTCGGCGTTCCCCGCGTTTCCGCCCGAATAATATTTCGCATCCAAACTGAATTTGACCTGCTCCCCTGCAAGGAGGTTCGCTTTGTCTGACGAAGCAAGCACTTCAAATTCAGGCTTATGGTATTCAGCCACACGGAAAGATAGATAGCCAAACGGATCCTTCCCCGCAGATTCGCGAACTTGAACGTTGTACGTGCCAAGCCCCGCGTCATCCGCAAGTTTGAACTTTCCATTAAAGCTACCAAGTTTAGAAAGCGGCATCTCCTCTGAAAAAACGCGTTCGCCAAAGAGTTCAATCGTCACGTACACTTTCTTTTCTTTTGGAATGCTGTAATGCAAGTCATCATTTTGGCGCACAATACCCTTGAAGAACACTCCCTGCCCTGGGCGATAGACTGGGCGATCTGTGTAAAGATAAGCAAACGGTGCGGCTGTGTTTCCATAATAGCCCTCGAATATGCCGAAATCTCCTGCCCACACTCCACTTCCCCAATCAATCGCGGCAAAGGCTGAATGATTACTCCCATCGACGCGGGCATATAACGGCTGTCGCGTCAGTCCATTCAGGTATGCAAGTCCATCCTTATCTGTTTTTGTTTCTCCCACTGGTTGCATCCGCTCGTTATAGAACGTCACCGACACGTCTGGTTGTGGTTTGCCTGTTTCAAGATCGACCACCCAGGCGGATGCTTCTGCAGCTGTTGCCTTGAACGTGATGTTATCCGTCGCGACGATGAACACAAATGCCTGATAGAAACGACTTTCGTAATTCAAAGGCGCGCCCGTCACACCAATAAAGTAATAGCCAGGCTGGAGCAATTTCTCTTTTGCATCTCCCAGTTTGAAATTGACGTAATTCATTTCGTTTCTGGGCAAATCCAAATCTGGTTCCCATTCGCGAATCGGATCTACCTGCGGGTTGAAATTGGTTGGATCTTGAGTCACAGTCAATATTCTGCTGAACTCAGAAAATTCAAGCGGATAAAGAGATACAGTTACAGAATCAAGATTGAGATGCTCAAAGAAAACTTCCTGAGGACCTATTGCGCGATATACAAGCGGCTGCCAGGGGAGAACCAGATTCGCGTAGGGTGAGAAATCGCCGGTCTTGAACGTGAACGATTGCCCGCCCTTGATCGTGTTGCCGTAAATATCCGCCATGCCTGGCAGAATGCGGACGATGTATTCAGTGGCGGGTTCAAGCCCGTAAATATTCAACTGCCAGTTGTAATCATCGAAATACCATTGCAGTTCCTCTGTCGGCTGCGGCGTGATCTTTATTTTATTTTGCAGGCTAGCCAGCCTCATCGGCGATGCAAAGTTGATCGTGATGGATGGATCGAAATCCTTTGCCTCAGAGTTTGGCGCGGGAAATATCTTGAGTAGCTGCGGCAGTTGCACAGTTCCAAATTTTAGGGTCAAGCCTTCCTTGAGCATGCCTCCATCTGTAGCACGCGCTTCTCTTGCGATCCTCAGATCATAAAAGCTGGCGATCTTGTAGCGCCCCATGGGTTCTATAGTCAGCACAGTGGAGTCTTCATTCCATTTCAACCGGGTTGGGAAAGGCGTATCTGTCTCGCGGTTGACCAACGCCACAGCCTCGTGGACACTTTCTGCATCCATTGGCTGCAGAAACGTAACAATGAAAGCCTGATCCAACAGGACGTTCGTGATCGTCTCCGGTGGATTCTCCGCACCATTCTTCAACGCAAAGTTGCCGATGAGAGGCGCGCGCGTGTTGAAATTCCATGAATAGGATTTATCCAACGCGTTACCGTTCGTGTCCTTGAGGCCCGCCTCAGCCGTGACCTTGTAATTGGTTCCGCTTAATAAGGCTCCCGCCGGCTGAAACACATATACCGACGAGTTGACCCATTCCCCCTGACCCTCGACATCAGGTGAAAACTTCAGCGGTTGAGGCAGGTCTTTCTGTTCCTCTTTAATTTGGAGCGGAACAACAGGATGATTGAAGATGACTGTGATATTCGTATTGGGGTCTAACTCCTCAGTGCCATCAATTGGGAATACTTGCCCCACCGCAAGAGCATCAATCGTTGTAAACTCAACACGGATTTCCTCCTGCAAAGAATTTCCATTGAGTCCAACGGCAGAGGTGGAAAAGATCGCCTGGTAAACGGTGGAAGGCTCAAGTTTGGAGTTTGGTTGAAAGGTAATCGTTTTCGGGTCAAGCCAGATTATTTTGCCGGGAACAGGCTGATCGGTCGAGTTGAGAAGCGTGAACGCATCCGCTGTTTTGTTTTGATTCATCTCGCGGTCAAAGGCGAATTCAATAGAGGGTGAAAGCTCCAGCCGTTGTCCCTGCGGTGGATTTTGTTCGAGGATATACGGTCCCACCTGATCCTTTTGCACCTGCACATTCGGTGTCGCTTCGGAAATTTCCACTACTGTCGGTGCAGGCGTGACCGGCGCGCATTTCGTCAGCGCAAGAACGGATGTCACTGCGATACCGATTAACAGGGAAAGTCTTTTGTTCATCCTGCCCACCTTTACTGAAGAGGGTGCTTCCATGAAGACTAAGACGGATCGAGAATGTCTCTTGTTCCAATACCCGTCAAGTGAGACCTTTATGTTGCTAAAACGTCAGGCTGCATTAAAGGGAAATCGTATCGGTAAAGTACACGCACTATAAAGCGGAGGAAGCTGATAGGGGTGCAAAAAACATCCGATTTTGGGTTTTCTGCCCGCATCGTCACGAGGGCGATCCTTGGTGGATTGCATCATAGTTATGCTCATGCGACAAATTTGAATTAAGCTACATCGTATTGTTAAAACTTGAAAATCAAGGGTGAATAGTCTAAATTGATGGTCACGGTGTAAATTCAAGTTGTATTTGGCTGCTTGTGACTGCTGCATCTCTCCCAAGGAGATCTCTTAGAAGCGATTTCGTCATTGGAAAAGGTTTATCGTCTGATCTAACCCCTGAATAGACTCTTCGAAACCATGGTGGATGTACCATGTAGCCAGCACAGCGGACTTGCTTTCAGCTTCTGGATTTACTCATAGATTAGCGAGCGGCTTTTCCTCGCCCTGGATACCGTTAGGGGGTATAACCGCCGGATTTATGACAACCTCCAGGTACAACGACGCACGGAAGCGGTCGCCCGCGCCCGCGAGCTGGGTTTGTTATAAGTGCAAGAGCAAGTACTCCTCAATTTCCCTCCCTCTCGATAATTCAAGATAACACCTGATGCAACACCAAAGTGTCTATACAGCGACACCCTAGTGCAGCTATAGTAGCTGCATGTT